>JAYELY010000234.1:0-2248 GCA_034717795.1 Caldifarciminota bacterium | reverse complement strand
CAAGCGCCTTGGTCACAAACAGACGGATCGATGGGTCATCTATCTGTCCCACCTCCTCGTCGAGATTGAATTTTCGCTCTTCGCTCATAGGCCTAATGTTAGGGAGGATTGGGCGTTTGTCAAACCCCAATTCATATTCAGATAAAGGGGTCCCCGCAGAGTTGCATGGCAAATCTGTGGGGCACAAAAAACGCGGGACCGAAGCCCCGCGTTAACAATCTTTGGATAGAAAGGCTTATTCGCCTTCGGTGAAGGTATCGAGCAGGCTCTCACCCTCGATAGTTATAGTGAGAGTGTCTTCCTCGTAAGGTTCGGTCACTACCGACTTGAACTCGGTCTTGACGCTGCCGACGTCCTCTGCCCAGTAGTCGTAGCTGAAGTACTCATCGTAGTCAGCAACGTTCTGCGGGGTAGCGGAGATCTTGAGACAGCCGGTGTAATCGTTGGCCTCAACGCCGTCCTCAACAACCTCGTAGTCGGTCTTGAAAACAGATGTAAAGGTATCTGGGGGGACTATAGAATCGATGATTTCGGTTTCGACGGTCCACTTGTCGCCAACCACTGGCTTTGACGGAATCTTGTACCATTCCTCGGTGGCGTCGAGATCTTTGTAGTAATAGATGTAGTCCTTGTCAGCGTTAACGTAGCTGTAGCTTGTCGTGGGGTCTACGCCTTCGACATCTACGGTGAGGACGCTCTTGATCTTCCAGACTTCGATGGGTTCATCACCGGTGGTTTCTTCCAGGGCCATGACTTCGCTAACCATGGTGACAGGCACCTCATAGCTTGTGTCGGCAGGGATGTACTCACCTTCAGGATAATCCATGGTGGTTGTTGAGGTGCCGGAGTACTCCCACTTGTTGCCTTCCGCGAGCGGGCAGTATGGGGAACCTTTTTGAAACAGGCTACAGCCAGCGAAACCAACAACAAGGGCAATAGCCAGTACGGCTAACAGAGCTTTCTTCATTCGTAGCCTCCTTTAGCTTTGATCATGACGAAAGTTTATTGATTATCCGGACTTTGTCAACCCCTCGCAGCCAATTCGGCAATATTATAGTTCAAAGGGTGATTCTTGACATCCTCGCCTACGTGGAGCGGCTGAGGGAGAATACCACTCCCCATTTGTCCCCCTACCCTATGGGATACAGTAAAATTAGTATCCCAAGGGGCACGCTGTCCACCAGGGAGGGTGAGTAGTAGTTGTCATTGCGAGGGTCCGAAGGTCGTGTGGCTCCGAAGGACGACGGATACTGGGCTCCGTAGGGGCCGACTTTCAAGTCGGCCAGCCCCATTCCAGCAGAGGCCTTTGAGTAGAGGCAAGGCATGCCTCGCCCCTGCAGTTTTCTTGGGATGTATTTCGGGGTGCTAAAACAGCCCGGTTATATTCCCGTCGTCGTCGATGTCGATCCGTTCCGCCGCCGGGTGCTTACGAGGCCAGGCATATGGGTTGACAATTCTCCAACTGGAGTATGATTGAATAAAAAACAGGATAGAGAGGGTATTTCTATTTATCAAGGAGGCATTCTTATGAGGACTTCCAGAGTTAAGTTATGGGTGATTGTAGGGGTGATATTATCGCTCTTGGCATGTTCCAACAAGAATAAGGATGAGGTTTCCCTGTATATCACCCGTTTGCGCTTCGGTAATCCCTCCATCCGGGAGGACGCGGCACATGCCTTGGGAGATATCGCCATGGGTGGCAGCACCGACCTCAGGCTGCTGAGGCCGTTGGTTGCTGCCCTTCGCGATCCCTCCCCGGGTGTTCGCGGATCTGCGGCCTGGGCGCTGGGGCACGTGGGCGATGCCAGAGCGGTCAGACCCCTTATCAGAAGACTCCGAAACCGCAACCCTGACGTACGCCACTGGGCGGCGTGGGCCCTGGGCGAGATAGGCGATCCCCGCGCAGTTAAGCCTTTGGAGAAGAGGGTCTACAATGAGACCGATTGGAATGCGCGTTCTCAGGCTCGTGATGCCCTGGGTAAGATCAAGGATTCAAGCTCGGTAAACGCACTGGTGAGGATTTTTAAGAAAGAGGATGAATTTGTCGGCAAGCTTTGTGCAGGCTGCACCCTTGGCGATATAGGACCTCTTGCTACAGACGCGCTGCTTGAAATTTTGCACGAAGAAAAAGACGACGAGACGAGGAGCATAGCCGCCAAGGCTCTGGGCACAACAAATGATCCCCGTGCGGTCCAGCCGCTCATACAACTGCTCGACGATTGGGGTTACTGGACTGTAAAAGAAGCTA
>JAYELY010000233.1:2366-11568 GCA_034717795.1 Caldifarciminota bacterium | reverse complement strand
ATTATGAACGTACCCCTCGGGGTCCCTGCAACATGGAATGACGACGCTTGCGGAGTAACCGCGCCCAGCGGATTTGTGGGGTGATTAAAAAGGAGGAATCGTGAAACGCATCGCAATCTTCAAATCCTCAATCTGTAATCTTTTAATCTTGAATCTTCTAATCCCCGTATCCCTTTCCGCCGCCCCAGTGCTGGTCGAGGCGTATCAGGAAGGAACCATCACGATCCCTGCGGATAAAATTGATACGGTCACCGTGGTCGAACTGGCGTTCTCCGTAGACACCTCTTGCTACGTGCAGTTTATTGCAGGGGGGTTGGTCGCACCTGCAAAAATGTTTTTGGAGTTAAACGATAATCGTTTATTCCCTATCGCAATGGAGCGAGGATATGGAGATCGAGCTATCCAGATTGGGTATGTGTATCCTCTTACCCCTGGTCAATATGCTGTCCATCTTAGAATGACTAATATCCTGGGAGGTATCTCTGCTACTTGCCATAATGCCTACCTTCAGGCGCTTATCTTTTTGCCGGATGTGGGAAGCGCTGTGGCCGAGCCGCCGGGTGAACCTGAACCAAGGGGCTTAAGCCCTTTGCCCGCGTTAATCAGCCGAGGCCCATACGTTAACGTTTCAGGCGCAACCGAGCTTGTGGATGCAAGTGGCCGGGGAATTGAAGGCGCGATCGAGGCGAACAAGGTGTTCATCGCCAACCTGCCGCCCGGCACCTACTTCGCAAGGGACGGCGAACGCACGATAGTTAAGATTGTGAAGGTAGAATGAACCGTACCCCCAAAGGGGTATTGCAAAAATCAAATCGCGCGGAAAACCAGCGATCCACTAAATCCTATCAAAACGACAGCCTTTTGTGACCCTTTGATTTTGAAGGACTTGTGAGATAAGCTGTTTAGCTCTTGACAACATTCCCGGTTTGTCATATACTTACTGTGATGTTCAAGCGTGTCATCCCCTGGTTGTCTAAGCGTATCAACTTCTTAATCGAGAAGGGATCACGTGGCAAGGTAACGCAACTGGCCATACCACGATGGGTGCTACTGGCGGTTGCGGTCGCTTTCACACTCCTCATAGGCTTCGCCGGTCTTTCCATAACTTCACGTGTTACGGAACAAGTTGACTATGACAGACTGGTCCACCTTGAAGAAAACAACAAGCTCCTCCAGACTCAGTACGAAGAGCTTCACGAACAGATCGATTCCCTCAAGACCCTGCTCGGACTACTTGGCAAGCACGACCTCCAACTTCGGGTCCAGGCCAATATGGAGGTCCTGCCCAAGGATGTTCGTGAACTTGGCGTGGGCGGAGAAAAGAGAAAGGATAAAGAGCTGCTCGCGTTGGAGCGGATAAAAAGCAAACAATATCAGGATGTAACCGAGATATCCGCCACGGTAGACGAACTCCTGCGCAGGGCAAAGTATCAGAAGGAAAGCTTTTTAGAAATCAAGGAGAAACTTAAGAAAAACAAGTTTCTTCGAGACCACACCCCTTCGATTCGGCCCTGCAACGGCTGGCAGTGCTCGGGATTCGGTTACCGTATAGATCCCTTCACCAAACGTCCGAGGAGGCATAACGGCGTTGACATCTCGAACGCTCCTGGCACCCCGATTATCGCAACCGCTGACGGAGTGGTCTCGTATACGGGCGCTCGCTCTGGTTATGGGCTGTGTGTCAAACTGGATCATGGGAACGAGATCGAGACGTTCTATGCCCACATCTCGGCTTTCTACGTAAGGCCGGGCGAGCAGGTCTCACGCGGTCAGGTTATCGCAGCCATGGGGGCCACCGGACGCACAACAGGCACCCATCTGCACTACGAGGTAAGGGTTGCAGGCAAACCGGTCAACCCGCTCAACTACATCTTAGACGAAGGCGACTTCGAGTACTGAGCCGGTGTCGGAACCAAAACATACACCAAAGTCTAAAATCCCAAAGGAGAAAGAGGGATCTCTGAGCAAGAAAGCTGCAAAGAAGTGGCAGTGGGCGTCATGGAGACAGTGGGTAACGGCAGCGATTGCGATGGCCGCCGTCCTGCTTCTGGATCAAATCTCAAAGACGCTCATCGTAGCCAACCTGAATCTGAACGAGTGGGTGACGCTGATCGAACCCGTGTTAAAGGTAACCCTTGCCCACAACTACCAGGGGATATTCAGCCTCTCGTTCGGCCCCCAGTGGCTTTACATAATCCTGCCGTTGCTCGCGGTCGGATTCGTTATCTACCTTCTCCTTCACCCCCAGACCAGGTTGATTACGGTACTTCTGGGACTGATCCTTGGCGGAGGCTTCGGCAACTTCATAGATCGCGTAAGGCTCGGGTACGTGGTTGACTGGATAAGCATGGGTATTCGCACCTGGCGCTGGCCTACCTACAACATAGCCGACAGCGCCATCGTCGTAGCCGTGATATTACTTCTTGCGGCGGAGTTCTTCTTCACGAGATCCAAAAAGAAAGAGGAACCCGAGGAAGCCGACCTCGAAGCAGAAAAGCCCTGAGACCCCGACCATATATAGGTATCAGCGGGAGGCGGTGAAGAGCACATCCATCTCCAACGATCTCAACCAGTCTTGCGAGATAGGGGGAAAGTTTTTTACGACCGGGTCTCGGAACGAAGTCTATCTCCTTTTTTCACGTCATCCTCCTGTGATGCGAGGATTTGTTAAAAGTCAAGGCCGCAAGGTTCTTTCGAGGCCAGTAGAGCAGGTAAAGACGGCCCCGGCTTAAGGCGTTGCCTTTCAGGCGGCGTGGATTGAAAGCCCAGATCAAGGCAAACGCAAAGAGCCTGGGCCAGAAGAGAAGAAAGCTCTGCCATGCGTTCTTTCCTTCGATACGCTCGAGGCGGAATCCGAACCGGCGGGCCATCCTGCGAGGCTCGGCAAAGAGGAGGGTCGTACCCCAGATAAGCCGGATATCCATGCACCGAGGGTCATCGCGGATGAAGGAGCCAAGCTCGACCAAGGATTCGGCGAAGAGCCTAAGGAACCGCTTTGCCCAACCCAGGTTCGCCCCCCACGTGGAAAAAGAAGGTACGCATTCGTTGCGGAGATGAACGGCCAAAACCTTCTCTCCTCGAGCGACACGGAATCCACCGGAAAGCACACGATCCTTCTTGTTGTGCTCGAATGATACTCTCAGGATCGAGGAGGGGTTCGAGGAAAACTCAAAGATCCCGTAGCGGCGTATGAGCGCGCGGTCTATCGCCAGGATGATCGCACGCAGTACGGCCCGGATCACCCCTTCTCGCCGCCGAAGGCTATCATCAAAATCCCGGCGACCATCACCGCGCCGCCGATCCACTGCACCGGGGAGATCTGTTCCTTCAAGATCAGCTTCGCCGCAACCACCTGCACTACTACGAAGCCCAGGCCGAAGAGCACCGCGTAGCCGACCGAGAGCGGAACGAAACGCAGCATGATGGTGTAAAGGACCATGGATACGGTTCCTGCGACACCGGCGGCCAAAAACCAGAGGATGGTTGTCTTGAAGTTCTGCGCACCTGATGCGTACTTGAACCCTATCTGGCTCGCGGCCAGGGCAGCCAAAGCCACTACGGCGATGCCTGCCGTCATGAATATCTTAAGTGTGGGGTTCATGACGCAAGTTTAGCCCAAGAAGCTCAGGTTGTCAATGAATTCTAATTGCCGGTCGGACCCGGACGGGTAAGCGCGATGAGGACTATTCCGGCGAAGACAAGGAAGGCGCCGAGCCACTGACCCAGAGAGATGCGTTCGCGAAAGATGAGCCATGCACCTAAAACCTGAACGGCAACGAACCCCAGACCGCCGTGGATCGCGAACGCCAGATGCAGGGAGGTGAGCTTGATGAGCCAGGTGTAGGCAAAGACGCCGGTGGCCGAAACAAGGTGACCGAGAATCTGCCAGGACCAGAATCGCCAGAACCCCTCTACCATTGTTGACTGCTTGAACGAAATCTGGCCCACGAACAACGCGCCTACGGCGTAGATACCGAGGATGATTGGAAGGGCCACTCCCATGGAGCCGGCGATGGCGTCAAAGATGTTTTGCTTCATGCCGACTGCAGTTTACCCGTAACGCACATCCTGTCAAGAAGACTGCTTATCCTGAGACTGCCCATAGTCAATACATCGTTGCCAGGTGGTAGGGGCAGGTCGTTGAGAAAGAGCAGAGGCAACAAAGGAAATCAGGTCTTTTCGACTACCCCGGGCGAGATAGCGCTGAGGAACATAGCCGATTCTCGTAGGGGCGTACCTTCAGAGGAAGGCGGGCCGACCTAAAGGTCGGCCCCTACGAGCTTCCAGCAGCACACATGTTTATTGCAAATTGAAGATCGCAAAATGCACCGAAGGGCGACGGTTACGGAGTAAATATCAAATCTAAGATTGGGGGTGGGTTGGAGATCGATAAAGAAGAGCATTGCAACAGTCAGGAAACTTGTAGGTCAATTGTTCACCGTCAAACAGTCCAGACAAATTTGCAATTTAGAATTTGCAGTTTGCAATTTGAATTGAGCGACACCCTCATACACAGAGACAGGTGAGACTGTTGTCCATCTTTCCCTCACCTCATCCCGTAACCCTGGTAACTATCCCCCCGCGCCCACTTGACATTTCTGGATTCCCGCCTTATTATCCTACGAATAGAGCTTTACGAGGTTTGCAGCAGGAATCAGGAAGTTACGGAAAAACAAACTGAATAGAAGCATTTGCTCTTGACAAACTATTGTCTGGCTCTATAATACTCGCACATGATTAAATTAAAGGAGGTGCAAATGCACAAGCGACTTATCGCACTGGGTGTGCTGGTCGTCTTCGGACTTGGCTTGCTTGCTGGTTGCGGAGCCTCCAAGCAGTTAATCGCTGAGATGGAAGCCGCGTGTCAAGCAGCTGACGATGCCGAAGCCAGGCTTGCCAGCCTCGAGTCGCAGCTCCAAACGCTTCAGTCTGATAAGACCGCCAAAGAGGCGCGCATCCAGGAACTAGAACAAAAAATCGCCGAGCTTGAGAGCGCCAAGCCGTCCCGTGGCACAGGCGGCAAGCCCGCGCGAGCCGAAGTGAAGTAGGAGGACCCATGGCGAAGAAGTTATTGCTTCTGGTAATGGTGGGCCTCGTCGCGTTCGCGGGTGTGACCTATGGCGCCAAGATAAAGAAAAAGGACGCGGAAGCGCAGCTAGAGACCTGCAACACCCGGAAGGCGGCTGCTGAAGAAGGACTCGTCAACGTTGAACCCAAGGTTAACGCCTTAAAGGACGAGGTTTCTACTCTGGACGCCAGGATCGCCGATCTTGAAGCGCGTCTTGCCGAGCTCGAGGCAGAGCCACGCTACTGGGGTCGTTACTCCGTTAAGCCCGGGGACTATCTCTACAAGATCGCTGCCGACGAGTATGTCTACCATGACGGCTCAAAATGGCCGGTAATCTACGAGGCAAACAACGACCTGATCTCCGATCCCAATCTGATCTATCCGGGCTGGGTACTCTTTATACCCGGCGTCAACGAATGGAAGGTGAAATCGGGCAACTGGCTGTGGAAGATCGCCAACTCTGTAGCGGTCTACGGAGACGGCTCCAAGTGGCCGGCAATCTACGAAGCCAACAAGGATCAGATTAATGATCCGGATCTGATCTATCCAAACCAAGTCTTTGTTATTCCGCGTTAAGCCCGATATGATTATTGAGGGGAAGACGAATTAGTCTTCCCCTCTTTCCAATCCCCTCTTGACCCATGTCACGACGTATCCTAAAGATGAAGGACGTTGATCCCCTGCTTTTAACCGGGGTGGGGGAGGAGAATTTGCGTGTCCTGCGAGGAAACTTTGATGTTCAGATTGTGGCAAGGGGAACAAAGCTCACCCTCGAGGGTAAGGATGCCGAGGTAGACAAGGTTGCCGACCTCGTGGGACGCCTCTGTAGGATAATACGCTCAGGAAGACTTATTACCCCGGAGATAGTGCTTGCCGAGACTGAAGGCGTGCGGAAGACCCGTAACCGAAGCGAACAGGAAGAGGGCGTGATCTACACCCCGCGCAAGGTCATCCGCCCCCAGTCCGAGCATCAGCAAAGATACATAAAAAGCATAGATGAAAACTCGATAACCTTCAGCATCGGGCCGGCAGGAACTGGCAAGACCTATCTCGCGGTTGCCAAGGCGGTCGAGGCGCTCACAAACAACCAGATTGACCGCATCATCCTGACCCGACCAGTGGTTGAGGCCGGGGAATCCCTTGGATTCCTTCCAGGGGACTTGAAGGAGAAGGTGGATCCCTACCTGCGTCCGCTTTACGATGCGCTCTCCGACATGATCCCAGCCGAGCGCATGAGACGCTTTTTGGATAATCAGGTTATCGAGATAGCGCCGCTTGCTTTCATGAGAGGCAGAACACTTTCGGACGCCTACACCATCCTTGACGAGGCCCAGAACACCACACCTACACAGATGAAGATGTTTTTGACCCGTCTTGGCTGGAACTCTCATTCAATAATAACCGGTGACATTACTCAGATCGATCTGGAGCATTCCGAGCAGTCAGGGCTGCTTGATGCAAGGAGGTTGCTTTCGGAGATCGAAGGCGTAACGTTCATCTACTTTGATTCCACGGACGTGGTTCGCCCGCCCCTGGTATCGGCAATAATCGAGGCGTATGAGAAGAAAAAACCTTCGTAGGCTGCTTCTTGCCGCATCGGTTATAGCTGTGCTTGCAGCCCTGAACCTGGCGCCGCTTCTTGCACCGCCCCCTAAAATGGAGTATGCCGAGGGTGATGTGGTCGAGAAGGATCTTTACGCCCCTATCTCATTTCCGCTTCCAAAGGATTCAACCCGTCTCGTGGCCGAACAGGACAGCGCGGCAGCGCTTGTCTTGCCTGTTCTCGTGCTCGACAATGAAACCGAGAAGAGGGTAATTCAGGCGATGCGAAACCTGCGCTTCCCAGACTCCGTGCCGGAGGAGTTCTCGCCTTATACACGCGAACTTCTCATCGCCCCGGGCAGAGAAAAGCTCCTCGTGGCTGCTGACACTGTGATTAAAACGATCCTTTCCCAGGGGTACTTCTTCGGTAAAGAAGACTTGGACTCCAGGAATGTAGCGATCCTCATGCAAGGCGGGGAGGGCGGGGAGATAGAAGAGGGCTTGGAGAAGCTTCTAGGCCCTGCTGACATTGACACCCTTATCTCAAATGCGGCTAAGCGCTTCTTCCCCGCAGATCGCATAAAGGCCACGGCGTTGACAGAGATCGCGTATCGGATAGTGGCATCTAACCCCAACCTCCGGTATAATCTTGATGAGACCGATGTAAGACGCGAAGCTGCACGGAGCCGCGTAAGCCCTTATGAAGGATTCGTTGAACGGGGAGAGTTGATAGCCGAAGCCAACAGCCACATCGATCCACTGACCCTTAAAAAAATCACGGCGCTCAACGCGGAGATCAAGGGCAACTGGAGATTAAGGATACAGCTCTTCATCCGCCAGAATCTTCTATTCATATTAGTCCTTTTGGTCCTGGGATTATCACTTTACCTCTTAAAACGTGAGCTCAAGGTTCGCGAGTTCCTTTATGTGACAACGCTGCTGGTAGTCGGGATTGCAGCAAGCCTTATCCTGCGACGCTTCTCAATATGGTGGTTCGTTCCAACCGGCTTTCTGGCGCTGGCCGTGGCCATGTTTATCGGACCACTTGAAGGGATTCTCCTGGCAGGTATCACCTCCGTACTGATATACCTTCCATGGCAAACCGAGCCTGAGTTTCTCCTCTATGCACTCCTTTCAGGCTCAGGCGCCCTGCTTGCTTTGCCCCTGATGCATCGCCGCATAGGATTCGTTGCGGCCTTCGGTTTCATACTCGGGGGAGGAGTCGTTGCGCGGGGGATCTTCATCCTGACCAAGGTCAACTTCTCGCTTCGTGAACTGCCGGTATTGGGACTGGAGGCGGGCATAAATTCCGTGATCAACTTCGCACTTCTTGCAGCCGCGTTCTTTGCCGCAGAACGTCTATTCGGCTTCACCTCAACCCTTAGCCTTGCGGAGCTTGCCGATCTCAACAGACCGATGCTTAAGGAACTCTCACTCAAGGCAACCGGAACGTACCACCACAGCATACTTGTGGGCAGCCTTGCCGAACGCGCCGCCAGGATCATAGAAGCCAACCCTGCCCTGGTCCTTGCAAGCGGCTACTACCACGACATAGGCAAGATGGCAAACCCCCAGTACTTCATAGAAAACCAGCTGGACGAAGAAAATCCCCATGACGGGCTAAAGCCACGCATGTCCGCCTTGATACTAGCAAATCACGTCAAGAAAGGTTTGATAATGGCGGCACGTTGTCGGCTGCCGCGTCCCATTCGCGATATAGTAGCCCAGCATCACGGAACCACACGGATGGAGTACTTTTACCGCAAGCACCTTGAGACCAGGGATGCAGAGTCCGTACCAGAGGAGGTCTTCCGTTACCCGGGGCCAAAACCTCAAACCAAGGAGGCGGCGTTGGTGATGCTTGCAGACTCGGTTGAGGCGGCGGTGCGCGCCCATGGATTTACAGACCGTGAAGACCTGGAAAAATTCATAAAAGAGATAATAGACGAGAAGATCTCGGACGGCCAGCTGGATGAATGCCCATTCACCACCGCAGACATCCACGAGGTACGCAAGGTCTTCACCTCTACCCTTATCGGGATCTTTCACCCAAGAATCCGTTATGAGAAAAAGAATAACGCTCGCAGCCCCAAGAAGAATTCGAATAAAAGCAGCCCTGCGAAGACTCGTAAAAAGCGTTCTTGACGCTGAGGGCTGCAGCAGGCGGGTCAATATAGTGCTGACGGACGACGAAACGCTTAGGGATCTAAACAAACGCTTCAAGAAGCGCAAAGGACCCACCGATGTTCTGGCATTTGACTTTGAGGAGCCGGATTTCCTTGGGGAGGTTTACGTTTCCATTGACCGCGCACGCGAGCAAGCTCGACATTACGGTGTAAGCGAGGAGGAAGAAATAGAAAGGCTCGTTCTGCACGGGCTGCTGCATCTTTTGGGATACACACACCCCCGGATGGAACCAATAATGAAACGCTACCTGGGATAATTGATGATCCCGATTCTTACGGCCATCCTTATCCTTCTTGGGGCAAGCGCCTTCTTCTCAAGCGCTGAGACCGCATACTTTTCCATCTCGCCGCTGCGAAGTGCGCGGCTTGGGCAGGCAGGGCTCGTGCGCAGGCTGCTCTCATCACG
>JAYELY010000233.1:0-2266 GCA_034717795.1 Caldifarciminota bacterium | reverse complement strand
CCATCCTTATCCTTCTTGGGGCAAGCGCCTTCTTCTCAAGCGCTGAGACCGCATACTTTTCCATCTCGCCGCTGCGAAGTGCGCGGCTTGGGCAGGCAGGGCTCGTGCGCAGGCTGCTCTCATCACGCGACCGGCTTCTTGGAACGATCCTTTCAGGTAATCTCATCGTCAACTTCGCCGCCACCTCGCTCTGGACGACCCTTTTGATAATGACATCAAAGCGCTGGGGGTGGAATGAAGCCGAGGTCCTCTCCATAGGCGCGGCTCTGATGATAGTGGTGCTTCTTCTCGCGTGCGAGATAACACCCAAGATCGTTGCGGTAAGGCGGCCGATAACAATTGCCCGGCTCTATGCGCCTGTATTGATATTCTTCTGGTGGCTGTTCTTCCCCCTGACCTGGGCCCTCTCTTCACTGGCCGGATTGATCTTCCGGGGCCACCCCAGGGAACGTCCCTTTCCCACTGACGAGGAGGTCAAAACCATGATTGATATGGCGGTGCGTTACGGCATACTTCGCCCGCAGGAGGAACAGATCATGGAAAACCTCGTTGATCTGGGTGAACGCATGGTAAGGGAGGTGATGACCCCTCGTGTGGAGATGAGTGCCCTGCCTGTAAACACAACTCGATACAAAGCGCTTGCCTACGCCCGCCGGACACATAAGTCCCGTTACCCGGTCTACGAGGACACCACCGACAAGATAGTCGGCCTGCTTTACACAAAGGATCTGCTTACCGCACCGCCTAGAACGCCCCTGAAGAAACTCATGCGCGAGCCTTACTTCGTGCCTGAAACCAAAGTCCTTTCAGAGCTTCTGGAAGAGCTGCGGCGCTCCGATCAACACATAGCCATAGTGGTGGACGAGTTCGGCGGCATCGCAGGACTGGTGACGCTTGAGGATATACTCGAGGCGATCTTCGGTGAGATAGTGGACGAGTACGACACCGGGGTTCCCTACAAGCGCCTTGGCCGCGGGAGATATGTTGTAGACGGCGACATAGATCTGGCCAAACTTAACGAGTTTTTTGACGACGCGTTCCGAGAGGCCGATGAGGAGTTCGACAGGCTCTCAGAGCTCATAACGCACGAGCTGGGGCACATACCGAAGCGCGGGGAGAAGATGCGCTACAAGGAAATTGATCTTACTGTTCGAAGCGTGAGACGCCTGCGGATAGAGAAGGTGCTTTTGGAACGCAGGGAGTCCAGGTGACGCTTCTTTTAGGCATACTCTTCATATTCATCCAGGGTTTCTTTGAAGGCTCGGAAACGGCCTATGTGGTGGCGAACCCGGTACGGGTGGCTCATCTTACTAAAAAAACCCCCAGGCAGGGGAAGGCCATAGAGCTTTTAAACAACACTGAACTCCTCCTGGTGGTCACCCTTATAGGAACCAACATCGCGGTCGTACTATCCGGGTTGTTCCTCACCGCCTTCTTCGTGGATCAATTCAACGAAACCTTGGGAACGAGCGTGGCTATCATCGTAGGTGTGGCGGCAGGATTGCTGCTCGGCGAGTATCTACCCAAGAATCTGGCACGGTTGAACGCGGAAAGAACGGTGATAGCAACCTCTCCTTTCTATTCCGTAGCGATAGTGCTCTCAAAACCCTTCAGAAGCCTCTTTCATCGTCCTAAGAGAAAGGAGAAAAGAGGCGAACGCCTCTCCATCACCCGGCTGGATATGCTCACCGCACTGAGACTCGGCGAAAAGATCGGAAGTATCGAGGAGAAGACCTCACCTCGCGTGGCCAACCTGTTCAGCGCCTTCGACACCCCTCTTGGCGACGTGATGATCCCATGGGATCGCGTGGTAACGCTGAAGTCCGGGACCAAACGCAGGACGATATTCAAGGTGATCGAGCGGGAGGGATTCACACGTTACCCTGTTTTGGATCGCCGCACCGGCCGCATCAAGGGCATCCTGCACGCCAAGGACCTCCTGCGGGAAAGACCCAGATTGAGCAGGCCATTCTTCACCACGCCGGGCGCTCGCATCACCGAGCTTCTGCGCACCATGCAGTCGAACAGGGCGCATATGGCGATCGTTTTGGACAGGGAAGAAAAACCTATTGGGCTTGTCACCCTTGAGGACTTGCTTGAGGAGTTCATAGGCGAGATCCGCAACGAGGAATAACCTTCACCCCACCAGGCTGCTTCGTATCCTGGCGCTGGCGGGGACCCCGATTACTCACCATAACCAGCCGCGTTTCTCCTCAAGATAGAAATGCCGCATCAATATTTAGATGGTGTGTTACGGGTACGGGTG
>JAYELY010000232.1:0-11582 GCA_034717795.1 Caldifarciminota bacterium | reverse complement strand
AAACTTCTTCATACGGTCCGCACCAAGGGTCTTAAAGCGGAGGCGGAACGCATAATCTCCCTCTTGGAACTGGTCACCCCTATGGACGACTCAGCGGTACCACCTGCATCCATCCTCCGCGAATTCATCGGCTCAAGCGTCTTCCGCACCCGTCCCGTAACACACCCGTAACCCGTAACACCCGTAACACCCGTAACACCCCTGGCACCACCAAGAAGGAACGCACTAATTAATGCTTCCTTAAAGCTCTGAAGCAGCTTCGTGGGGCAAAGAACGATACCGTCTCCCCTGCGATCTTTTCACCTATGGCGAAAAGGAGCATTTATTTAGGGGGTCCCCATCGGGGCGTGTAACGACCCGATGGGGTGTAACGTTTGACTTCCCATTGTTTCGCACTATAATCTCAATCGTAGTCTGGCGAAAGGAGAATGTTCATGCCGAAAAGAACTTATCAACCAAGCAACCTCAAGCGCAACCGCACGCATGGCTTTCGTAAACGCAACGCAACCCCTACAGGCCGCGCAGTGCTGAAGCGTCGCCGTGCCAAGGGGCGCAAACGCTTATCGGCCTGAGGTTAGAGTTGAATAGCACTCGCTCTGAAAGCCTGCCGCGTTCAGAGATACTGCGGGGTAAGCAGAGTATAAAGACCGTCCTTGCCGCCCCGCCGGTACGCAGCGGAGCCCTCATGGCTCATTTCATTGCGGAACCACGCCGCAGGGTGGCTTTCTTTGTCCCGAAAGCTATCGGGAAGGCGGTGGTTCGAAATCGTTGTAAGCGGCACATGCGTGAAACATACAGACGGATGAAAAGGAAATTCCCGGAGGGCAAAATCATTTTCAGGTTAAAAAATGAGGTTAACCAAGTTGAGCTTGGTCAGTCCTTTTCTCTATGTGCCCAAAAACTGAGAGGCATGGGTGCGTAAGCTATTTATCTGGGTTATTCGTGCCTATCAGATTGTATTTAGCGGGGCACCAAGGAGTTGCCGCTTCGAGCCCACGTGTTCGGAGTATGCAATCCAGGCGATGAAACGCTATGGTGCCCTCAAAGGAACGGCCAAGGCCGCCTGGAGGGTTCTGCGCTGCAATCCGTGGAATCCTGGCGGATACGATCCTGTGAGGTAAATGTGAGCGACGGACAACAGCAAAGAGGAGGTATCTGGTCAACGATCCTGGTGGTGGTGCTGGTCGCGGGAATGCTGCTTATATTTAACTTTGTATGTAGGAAAGACTCCGGCGGAGGATGTATGGGTGAGCCGGCAGCTGAGCAATCGACATCCACTGCGGCCGCGATGGGGGCACCCACCAGGGAACCGACATCGGGAGCACAATCCGGTGAAGCAGAAGAAGTCGTCCAGGCGGATTCAATAACCCTTGAGAACGAATATCTCAAGCTCTCATTCCTGGCCTGGCAGTATCATCCCGGCTTTAGAATCACGATGGCGGAACTCAAGGATTTCACCCGCAAGAAAGAAGCCACAAGCACTGAACGAATACCGGTCAATCTGCTTGAAGAATCGGGTTTTGAGGTGCTGGGAAGGAAGGACACCAGTCTTGAGGTCCTCAAACTCGGTGATCGAAGCGACACCTCGGTAACCTTCATCTGGATAGACACCCTGGGTGAGGAGAAGCGTATTACCGTGATATTAACTGGACGGGAGTTGGCGCTTATCCGGTCGGATTCGCTTGCTGCGCTCCTCTTTCACTGTCCAGCCGGGCTCCTGCCAACCGAACCGGGGGACAAGACAGAGCTTACCATGTACCAGCTCTACTACCGGGACGGCCAGAATAAGATTAACTATCTGAACACCAAGCGGATCGACCAAGTAAAGAAAGGCAAACGCGAGATCGAGAGCGGTCCTTATGAGTGGGTGGCGCTTCGTTCCAAGTACTTTACCGCTATCATATTGCCATCAGAACCTGTGGTTGGAAAGATAATCCCCAGCGTAACCAAGAAGCAACGTATCGGTCTCTCATTCGACATTGAAAGCGGCCGCGAGTTCACACTTTACTTCGGTCCCCAGGACTACGACACCCTGGCAAAGATGGGGCACAAACTGAGCCGGATTGTCGAGCTGGGTGGCTCCGCCTTTCGCTGGCTGGGTGTCATCATGCTCAAGATATTCCAGTTCTTTTACCGCATCATCGGCAACTATGGAATAGCAATAATTGTATTCTCGATACTTATCAAGCTCGTCTTCCTGCCGCTTTCCCAGGTTCAGCAGCGTTCGATGCAGAAGATGCAGATGCTGCAGCCCAAGCTAAAGGAACTTCAGGAGCGCTTCAAGGACGATAAGCAACGCCTGAACGAGGAAACCATGAAGCTGTACAAACTTCACGGGGCGTCGCCGTTCAAGGGCTGCCTGCCAATGCTCGTCCAGCTGCCTGTATTCTTCGGGCTTTACGCGGTGCTTCGCAACGCCATTAACCTGCGCGGCGCGCCGTTCGTGAAGCTGTTTCCTATTACCGTGAGTAAACCTATCAATCTCATCAGTAAGGATTTCCTGAATTTAATTCGTATTCCCGCTGGTGAAATATGGTGGCTGGTGGATTTGTCCCAGCACGACCCATTCTACATACTCCCCATTCTCATGGGCGTAGCCTCTGTATTCCAGAGTCTGCTGACCAACCCCAATCCACAGCAACGCCTGATGACCTTCATGATGCCGATTTTTATTACTGTAATCTTCCTTAACTTCCCTTCAGGATTACAGCTATACTGGTTTCTTTTCAATCTCCTCTCCATACTGGAGTTTGCGATCTTCAGGAGAGGAATGAAAGCTGGAGGAGATCAATGGCAGAGCAAGAGGCTCAAAGAGATAGCTTCGGCGAGGAGCTTGCCGAAGTCCTCTCGAAGATAGTCTCGCTTGCCGGTTTCCGCGGGCGCATAGAGTGGCGTAAGCGCGACGATAGCGAATACTACGTCAACGTCCGTACGCGACGCTGGGATGGCCTGCTCATAGGCCGGGCGGGGAAAAACCTGAGAGCGCTTCAGCTCCTGGTGCACTCGATACTGCAACGCCGTTACGCGAAGATGCCAGCTGTTATAGTTGATGTGGGTAACTACAAGCAGCGACGCGAGAACTTCCTTCGAAAGAAATCCATGGCCATAGCCAAGGTAGTAAAGGAAACCGGTCGTGAGATGATGCTTGATCCATTGACCGACAAGGAACGCAAGCTGGTAGAACAAACCCTGGCCGGTATAGACGGTGTGCGTTCCTATACCATAGGCACCGGCTACCGAAAGAACGTAATCATAGCACTTATTGATGTTTCTTGAACGCCTCCAGGATGTTATAGTTGCCCCAGCCACCCCTGGTGGCCGCAGCGCTTTGGCATTAGTGCGGGTCTCAGGCCCTCAGACGTTAAGGATGTGTGACCGGGTTTTTAAGGGGCGTAAGCCTTTGAGCGGCGCACGGGGGCATCAGGTGCTCACGGGATTCATAGTCGAGGAAGAAGAGATTATAGATGAGGCCCTGGCTGCTGTTTACCGATCGCCTCACAGCTACACTACCGAGGATCTGGTCGAGTTTTCGGTTCACGGCAACCCGCTTATAGTGGATCGTGTGACCGATCTTTTGATTGGGATAGGCGCCCGTCTGGCTCGTCCAGGGGAGTTCACCGAGCGGGCTTTTCTTCACGGCAGGCTGGATGTGACCCAGGCTGAAGCGGTGCTTGCCGCAATCCAGGCACGAACCATGAAAGGTGTCAAGGCCGCCGTGGCGCAACTGCGTGGGGGTCTTACAAAGGAACTGAAGGGTCTTTCAGACCGGGTGCGCTGGCTTGTAGCCCTTATTGAAGCTCAACTTGAGTTCCCTGAAGAGGACATTCCCGAGGAATCCCTTGCACCCATGTTGGAGGGAGCTATCGCGGACACCGAGAAGTTGAGGCAGGCGTTTCGCCGCGGGCGCAGCCAGCGCAAGGGCCTGGCGGTCATGATTCTCGGACGCCCCAATGTCGGCAAATCCACCCTCTTCAATGCACTCTTGGACGAGGAACGTTCCATCGTAACACCCGTACCTGGAACAACCAGGGATCTGGTAACCGGAACCCTGCGTTTCTCAACAGGTCAGGTTCGCCTCTTCGACGGCGCAGGAATCGGAATTGCAGAATCGCTTCCCGACCGGATCGCAGTCAGGCGGGCAGTGGGAGCGGCCAATCGTGCGGATTTCCTTCTGGTTATGCTTGATGCAATCTCAGGATTTGTCCCGGCCGACACCGAACTCCTGAAGCTCTTGAGGGAAAGACCCGGCATGATCGTATGGAACAAGATAGACGCCGTGAAGGAGATCCCTTCCTTAGAAAACGTCGCCGGCGAGCCTGTAGCGGTCTCGGCATTGAAGAGAAAGAATCTTTCCCCTCTCCTGGATCGCCTAAAAGAAGAAGCCTCTGGCCAGGGAGAGACGTTCTTTGCCAACCGCTTTCAGGAGGAGCGTCTGGAGCGTCTGGCCGGGCATCTGCGGGCCGCTTTGGACGCACGGTATCTGGATATGAGGGCAAAGGAACTGCGCGAGGCCATTGCTGCCATCGCAGGAACGGACCGCCCGGCTCTTGACCAAAGCATACTTGAAGAGATCTTTTCGCGCTTCTGCGTAGGAAAGTAGGAGGTTATCTAAAGTGTATAGACGTTTGCTTTGCTATGTCGAGGCAGGCGAAACCCGCCTCGAGGAACTGGAGGGGGTGCTGGATCTGGCTTCACAGCTGCAAAGCCGATTGATAGTATTGGCGGTCTTGCCCGAAGAATCGCCAGATCCATCGGAGGAAGAGAAGCAAGAACGGGATATTCTTGAAGACAGAACATGGAATTTCCTCTACGAGATCGAGGACGTGGCGTTCGGAAGGGAACTTAAGATCTCACTGATGCTTGAGGAAGGCAAACCGGAAGAAACCATCGCCTCGGTGGTCAAGAGCTACGAGGTGGACCTATGCGCCACCTTCCCTTATAAAGGACTTGATGCCGAGCTCCTTTTGCAAAAACTCGGCTCAACTCCCCTGCTTTTTTTCAACCAGGAGGGACGATGATTCGTATATCAGAGGCTATCCGGGAAGAAGGGATTGTGCTTGATCTTAAGGCACAGGAAAAGGTCGCCGTAATCAAGGAACTGGTCTCGGTCATGGTAGATCTGAGACTAATCCAGGACGAAGAAACATTCCTTGCCGACATCCTTAAGCGTGAGAACCTGGAAAGCACAGGTATCGGTCTTGGAGTAGCAATACCACATGCCAGGACAACCGCGGCCAGTGAACTTCTTCTCGCCTTTGGCCGCTCAGCCAAGGGGGTTGACTTCAACTCGCTCGACGGCAAACCCTCCCACCTTATCTTCCTTATAGCCGCACCAGAGGAGAAGAAATCCCACTACATCATGGCGCTTGCCAGGCTCTCAAAGATGCTGCGTAAGGAAGAGATGCGAACCAGGTTGTCAAAAGCGGCCACTCCGGCAGAGGTCATGGAAATCCTGAAAGAGGCCGAGTAAATCAATCACAACCCATGCGCTGGAAAGAAACGGCTCTACGTCGTTTCTCTTTTTTATAAATCATGGTTGAGGTCGAACGTCAAGCAGGATGCGTTTGGCAAGGACGGCTTCGGAACCGAATATCTCCTCGGCCTTGTCGTAGAGTGAAATGAACAACTGAAGAAAATACTCGCGAATCTCTTCCGGTGCAGGGAATGGCTCTGAGATACGAGGGGTGATCCCTTCCCAGCTAAGTCCAGGCAAGGCATCGTTAAGCTCGCCAGCCTCTTTCAGGATGGAAGCAATTTCGTTCTCCCAAAAATCAGCGTCATGCTCGACGTCGCTGAAAAGGTCTACGAAAAGCGCCAGGCGATCCGCTTGATGCTCCAGGTTCCTTTTTAGCGTCTCGCTGCTGTAGATGAAACCTGTCTGTACAAGCCAGGCTATGGAGTGAAGTCCGACCTCGTAGTCCAGACCCGAGGCCAGGATCGCCTCGCGAGCACTACGTTCGCCGTCAATCGCCTCAAGGACTAATCTATCTTGCTTACGCAGAGCCTTGGTGGTCAGCTCGGTCTCTTGGCTGCTCCTGAACAACTTGGCCTCCAGGGAACCTATGACAGCCAAAGCCTTCCGGGCACTGAAGGTCAGCTTGCGTTCATTCATCAACTATCCTCCTCAACTTCTCGAATGGCGAGTGATCTTTGGAGGTGTTGCACTTACAACCTCCGAGGTTAAGATTCGCTCCACATGAAGGACAAAGCCCGCGGCAATCCTCGCGGCACAGCGCAGCAACCGGCAAGGCGAGAAGAAACGTATCCCTGACCACGTCCCTGAGATCGAGCTCATCAAGGTAGAACTCCAGATCGGTCGCCTCCTGCCCGGCTGCATCTTCTTCCTTCTTTGCCTCTGGCAGGAAGGTCACATCGGCTGAGGTGTGGATATTCTGCCGCATCGGTTCTCCGCATCGCGAACACGAAAGCTCCAGGCTGGTTTCAAGATCAAGATGTGCATCAATCCTGTCGCCGGTGCGGACAAGAACGATCATGCACCTGAGGGGTTCAAGAAAGGTGTGTGCACCAAGATCGAGTTCCTCTACATCCGCCTCGATCTCAAAGCTGTTCTTCCCCGGCCTAAGCTGCTGGGGCAGGAATACCAGCGAGGAGTCGCGGCTCATGAGTCCGGAGCCTCCATCATCCCGAGTACCAAAAGCTCCCTTGCGCGCTTGAAGTGCTCGAAGCCCTCCGGGCTGGAACCGCCAAGAAGCTTCTCGTAGGAGTCTTGCCCCAGATCGGAGACCTCATGGCGATCCTTGCCTACCGCAAGACGACAGAGTATATCCGCTGCCACGAACATGTGCGGGTCGCACAGCGCGCACATGAACTTAAGCAGAGAAAGACGGGAATCCTTGAGCCTGCCGTAAAGGAAAACCTGATCCTTGTTACCCTTGCGGGGACAAAGCTCTCCCTTGATTTCCACCTCCGCACCCTCTATCTTCCCCATAAGACTCTCAGCCGGATTCGAAAACAGCCCCTTAAAATAACGAATGATTACAGGCTCTTCCGCCAACTCAGCCTCCTGCAAAGGTAGGCAGGTCGGCGATCTCTTCGAGTATCCGACTCATCGTAGAGGCAAAAAGCTCAACCTCTTCAAGCGTATTGTAGAGATAGAAGGAGGCGCGGAAGAGCGTTGGACGAAACCCTTCCCAGAACGCATCGAACTGCTCCTCATGTGCGTGATACCAGGAGTGGACGCAGAAGGTCCCCTTGCGGATCATGATGTTGGCTCTCCCGTCAAGCTTCTCGTCAATGTCAGGCTCGGAATCCGAGAACCGGGTCGCGGGCTTGAGGAGATAGAAGGTGCATATCCCTGAGCGTTCGTCCGGATCGCGCGGCCCCAGTATCTTAATCTCAGGGAACTCCTGGAGTCTCTCGGTGAGTGCGCGGTTAAGCACCCGCTCATGTTCCGCGATGCGCTCAGGACCCACATCCATAAGGAACCGGGCGGCCGCACCGGCGCCGATGATGCCCGCATAGTTCTGCAAACCGGCCTCGAACTTGTACGGAGCCTTGAAGTAGCGAGGATGCCCAAAAAGATGGGTGTCCTCCACCGTGCCGCCGCCAACGATAAAGGGCTGGATCGCCGACTCGTCGTTTAGAAGCTCCTTGCGACCGTAAAGAACCCCTACACCCGTAGGACCACCCATCTTGTGGATAGAGAAGGCGATAAAGTCAACACCCAGTCCCTGCACGTTCACCAGCTTGTGCGGAACGCTCTGTGCAGCGTCAAGGAAAACAAAAGCGTCAGGGTTTTGAGCCTTGGTAAGCCTCACCACCTCCCTTATTACGTCATCCGGGATCCACGTACCGTCAAGATTCGATGAGTGGCAAAGGCTCACCATCCGCACCTTGCCCCCCTCTTCCTCCAGGACCTTACGGAACGCCTCCAGGTGAAATCTGTTTTGCTCATCTACAGGTATGGCACGGTGCTTTGATACGATACCCCGTTCAACAAGCTCCTGCCAGGGGCAGAGGTTGGAGTTGTGCTCCTTGTCGGTGGTTAAAACAACGTCTTCAGGATTCCATCGCAGCGACTGCGCCACCAGATTGATCGCCTCGGTGGTGTTCTTGGTGAATACAATCTCCTTTACGCTTGATGCTCCGATAAGCTGTCTTATGGCCTTTCTGGACTCCTCGACCCCCTTATCCACCTGGGCAGCGAACCAGTGGGTGCTGCGCTCGCCGCAAGCCGGGTAGTGATGGTAGTAGTCGCAAATAGAGTCAATCACAGGCTGCGGCTTAAGCGTCATGCATGCGTTGTCGAAATAGATCGGCGATCGGCCTCCTCGCTCCTGATTTAAGGATGGAAACAGATTCCGATAATCTTTGAGTTCAGTCATCCCCTAATCATAGCAAGGATTGCCGTTGTGTCAATCCAGTTGACAAAAACTAAAGATGCGCTAGGATAAGCTAAGGAGGCATTATGAAAAAGCTTGTCTTGGTTATTGCAGGATTGGCGATAGCAAGTACGCTTTACGCTACCGCTCCGATGATGGAAGGTCCATACCCCAGGGAGGCAATTCCCTCTCCACTGATGCCGGACACCATGAATCCATTGAAACTGCGCTTCAACTATCTTTACGAGTTTGCACAGATTGCGTGGTTCTGCGCCGAATGGCAGCTGGACGAGGCGGATTCTGCAGATCACGGCGGGATGATAGAGGCGGAAACAGGCCCTCTGCGCCCGGTAATCCAGACAGACAACACCCTGGAGGCGATCTGGGTGTGGGCAAGGTATGGAGAGTTAACCGGCGATGTGGAGAGATTCCGTGATAATATCGAAAAAGCATGGATTTACTGCGAGAACTTCCCTGCCTGGGAGGAGGAGGGTGAGCCGGGCAACGACTACTACCGCAATCACAACTGCGCGTGGGGTGTGGCGGCGGAGCAGCGCTACCGCGCGGTGTATGCTGACGACGCCTACAGGTGGTATGCCGATTCCTGTGCGGAGTTCATGAAGTTCCATCCCATGAACATCTGGAACATGGTCAACCGCTTCGTCACCGGCTGGTGTGCGGGCTGGTTGTACTCCTACGGGGTGGAGCGAGAAGACGACGAGGCCCGGGACCGTGCGTGCTCGTTCGCCGACAGCCTGCTCAGCTTCATCGAACCCCAGATTGAGGCAAGGCTCGGGGAGGAAAGGTGGGCGATGTCTGCAGGAACCATGGTGTGGGGCATCTGCAACTCCGCTTTCCAAGAGGATACCCTGCGCGGCAAGGTATGGATTGAAGAGAATGGTCAGTATCTTGACACGTTCCAGACCTGGTATGCCAACGACTATTTCTCCTGGGACAACTCCTGGAACGTGGGGTTTGCCAACGGTCACGGCGCGATGTACGATATATCACATGATCCTACTTATGCCCGTCATCACCGCTGGCTCACCCACAAGCTTCTATCATACGATACCGACAATGACGGCGGGATAATGGCCACCACCCAGGACGCGGATACAACCGACATGACCTGGGTGTCATTATATCTCTGCATGATGGGTCTTGACCGGTTGATAGGAGAGGTTTACGACTACGACGCGGGCGCTTTAGAGATCATCGGACTCCACGACGGTGATCAGATAGAGGAGGGAACCCGGATGGACCTGGTGGCGGTGGTTTCGAATTATGGTCGAGAGCCGCTCAGCAACGTAAAGGTGACGCTTTCTGGCGACGCTTCTGGTTCGGCTGAATCAGACCTTGCCTTCCTTGGAATGGACACGATAACACTCGTATCCGATTGGCTTGTGCCTGATTCTGCTGTGCTTACCCTGGCCCTATCACATCCACAGGATGAGCATCCCGCTAACGACACGTTGATCGTGCGATTGAACAAGGCGGCTGGCATAAAGGAGTGGCCGAAAAAACCGTCGAGATTGCACCTGGAGGTCGCCTCCCTGACAAAATCGATCTGCCGCATCAGCTATGACTTGTCCGGGGCGAATCAAGGCGAGCTTGCGCTCTACAACATCCTCGGCGCCAAAGTCAAAAGAGAAAACCTGAGGACTTCTGATGGAGTAGTGACGTGGGATCTTTCCGGGCTGCCTGCAGGGGTTTACTTCGTCCAACTTGTTGCGGAAAAGGAGTCAATTACCTCCCGCCTAGTCTGCTTGCATTGAACTCTTCCCAAGCTGGAAGGATAACCTTGTAGTAGTACTCCTCGGCCAAACGCTTACGATCGAAACGTTCGCCGACCTTCCTAGCCCGTTTAGACATTCGGCGTAATCGAGCAGGGTCCTTGAGCAAGGCGGCGGTTTGTTCTGCCAAGAGCTTTGGATGAGGATGAAGTATACCTACTTGATTGTCGGTGATCAAGCGACGGAGTTCTATATAAAAATCTGAATCAAGCAAACCTATTACAGGTAACCCTGATGCCAGATATTCATAGTTTTTGGCGCTAGCTACTCCCTCGTAAGAGTTCAATCTCGGCTTAAGTGAAGTAAAACCCAACCTTGCCCGCCCTAACCGCTCAGGAAGCAATTCAGGTGGTCCCATTTCCTCTAATTCAATATTTCCGCAAAGGTCAAGATCCCTGATTCCCTGAAAGAATTCTTCTTCCACTTGTTTGCCAACTTCAGCAATAAAAAGAACCTTCAGCGCAGGGTATAGATCGGCGAGCTCTCTTAAAAAACGCAGCATAGATTGTGGATCTCTATAGTTAAATAACTTACCTGAAAATACAAGATCAAACTCCTTTTTCACCGTAAACGCTCTTTTAAAAAGTTCGGTCTCACTGCCGTTACGGATCACGTAAATCCTTGCAGGCTGGTAATTGAGCGCTTTGATCAATTGCTCACGCAAGTGATCCGTAACTGTCCCTATTCTTGTTGCTTTACTGAAAAAATAATGAATTAAGCGATGACGTAATCTTTTCGTAATACGACCTAAAAAAGTTCCCTTTTTAACCGTCAACATCGCTGTGGGTAAATCTCTTATATCAACAACTAGTGGGCATCCTAGACGACGCGCCAAAAGATATTCTGTAAGGAACTGCCCGGACGGTTGAGGATAACTGGAGAAAACGACATCCACGACCATTCTTTGGACAAAGCGAAGTAAGTGTGGTAAAACTCTGAGAAAGTTCAAATTAGCCAAACCATATGTAGGAATTGGGTATTGAATTCGGGAGTATTTACCCTCAGGTTGTCCATACTCGGGGGAAATAACACTGACAAGTGTCAATCGACTCCAATACTTGGCAAATGAATGCAGACGCGAAGACCCCGCTCTTCTCATGGGCGGGAAATTATCCTTTGAAACCAGCATAAGGATGTGGGGTGTGACTCTTTCCTCCCGAGCTGAGACACCGGGTGTTTTGAAACTATCCTTGTGGTTGGAAGAGAATCTCCGGTTACTCCGCATTGCCGAGATTATAACCTGATGGTCGACCTTGTCAATTTGAGACCCTGTCGGAATCACTTTCCTCTTCGCTTTAAGAACTTACGGATGAAATTTAGTTCTGAGGGTAGCAGAAATCCAAAGAGAAAAAGTCCCCCTAAATACACAATGCTTCCTCCACCCAATTTAATGAGAAAAGTCAACCACGCGGGGAAAACCGCAGGGTTCCAAAAGAATAGACCAGCG
>JAYELY010000231.1:0-2290 GCA_034717795.1 Caldifarciminota bacterium | reverse complement strand
GAAGACAGGGCGGCCTAAAGCCAGGATAGACCCCCTCCTCTGCACCGGCTGCGAGATCTGCGCCCAGGTTTGTGCGAGGAGGGCCATCCCCTTCAAGGCGCAGTTAGCGGAGGATGGCTGAGGAAAAAGAAAAAAACGGCTCGCCCTGGGAGCCGATTCTCGCCGTTCACGCCAAAGGCGGGCTCAAAGGCCAGACGGAGTAGCATGTACTTACGTACGAGCAGCCCGATCCAGGACTTACGAGTCCAGTTTTCAGTTGCGAAGGCCCGCCGCAAGCGGGCTTTAGGTGGAGCGCCGCAAGCGCGAAGCCGCAAACGCCTTGTTAACCGTCGCGCACTCTACAGTTTCGTTAATGAAAGGCTACCAATGGGCAGTGCCTCGACCTCCAGGCGTGATAGGCTAACGATTTGGCTGGCACGGTCAATGTCAATGCCGACCAAGTGCCCCTCGGCATCAAAGTCCAGCACCACCCCAAGGGCGACCTCCCGCGAGTCCACACTAGCTTTCTCCGACAGGTCAATGTATAGCGAATCGGTCTCGGGGTAGTAGTGAAACTTCATGGCTCCACCTCCTTGAAATCGCGGTCAGGAAAGGCATTATGCACTGTCTCGCCATCCTCCAGCGTCACCACACGCAAGTACTTCCTAAGTTCCGGAATGAAAATCCAGTGACGAATGCGGCCATCAGGCTGTACTTCGCGGCGGACGGGTTGGCGCAAGGCTCGTTCGCACCATTCGCGCTGGATATAAGGACGTTTGCGCAAGACTTGTTCTTCGAAGTAGCGCGTTGTTTTCATCTGCCCGTCAAAGCCCCTGCCATAGTCATCTATGAGGGCATGGCGGTTAGCGTTGCCGCCTTCAGTTAATGTATGGTGGGGCTTTTCTTTTCGGCTGACATCTAGGCGTTTGCGAAGGCCCGCCGCGTTCTCGTCGGCAAGTCACCCCGCGCCCACCACGATACTTCAATGACACGTGGTTTTGCCCGCCAACAAGCGGCGGGTTTGGGCGTCAGCCACCAACGGCGCGTTATGCGAAGCCCGTGCATTTGTGATCGCAAACTCATAATCCAGTGCGTCGAGCTGTGTTGCGGTACCGACACCAGCCACAGGAAGACGCAGCAGGTGGCGGTTCGGGTTGCTCTAACACATCAAGCACTTGCCCCAGAAAGTCCATGAACTGAGCGTCATTGCGAGGACATTCTATCCAAGCGACATCGCCTACGTATGAAATCCGACCATCCGGCCCCCTGTCTATATGGGTTGGTTCTACGCAGAGCAAGCCAAGCTTGGTAATTGGGCCCAAGGCGAGTTTCCCAGGCGCTGGATTCTCTAGGGCATAGGCGTAGGCATGTAGCTGACGGCTGTAGAGCGGGATATGCTCACTCTTTGTCTCCGATGTCTTGAAGTCTATGATACCATAGCTCCCATCCTCGAATTCAACAACGGTGTCAAACTTGCCCCGGATGAAACACTGCGAGGTGTGCCCAGGAATTGCGATCGGCTGTGACTCCACCCATTTCTCGCCAAACCTTACTACCCCTGCAGGTAAGGTGGTTGCGATTTCGTCAATTGGCTTACCCTCGAAGAACGCCTTCATAAGCCCGTCAATCTTGATGAAGATTTTCGGCATGGGTGTCCAAGGCCGGCGGAAATCGCGAGCGACCTTAAGGTAAAAGCATCGTTTGCATTCCTCCCAGAGGAACGCAAAGTCTGAGGGGCTCAACTTCCAGTTACTGGCGTTCATTGACTCTCTCAACTCCTTTCCTGTAGATGATTATAATTTGTGGCATTTGCTGGGTCTCGCATAACGTTTCGCGTGTTTGCGAAGTGCCGAAGCCATATACCCGCTGTTATACGCCGTGCTAAGTTTAAATTTATGTGCTGAATATTCTTACGTTGAATTCCCATCATATTGTTACTTCCCCAACTTTTGAAGGATACTGCCAGAGTAGAGAAACTCCTTTATTTTTTCAACAATCTTGATTATTGTTTTTGGCAATACCTCTTCAGGTGATTCGCCATTATCGACTCTCCGTTTAAGGCTGTTAGCTATAAATCTATGTTTCAATGGTTTACCGATAGGACCAAGAGTTTCTCCTGCCTCTTGGACAAGGTTTTCATAATCTCCTAATTCATCTTTCAAAGTCTCCTCCAAATTATACTCCAATATGGCATATTTGTCTGATACCTTGGTTTTAACATCCTCAATTTTCTCAACCGGATCGCCAAGTAATTCCAAGAGTTCCAGCGTTTTATCTCTGACACCCTTTTTATCACTGTTTTTATCTCCGT
>JAYELY010000230.1:0-2302 GCA_034717795.1 Caldifarciminota bacterium | reverse complement strand
CTTGGGGAATCCTATATTACGAGGACAGCGCGTATACGTGTTCAAGCCCTGGTGGCACGGTTTATGACTCTACGGCAGGCACCGTCGATAATTTTTATTTTTCTGGTGGCATACCTGTAGCGGCTTTTGTCTGTAGCGCGATTAACGACACCATCTATCTTACGGTTTCCTCGTCCTCTGGCAACAAGCCTACAGGTGAAAGCGGCACAAAGGAAGGCAGGGGTAACTGGTCAGGTTCAGCTGTCAGAAGAGGCCCTAGCCACCCCCCTCAAACCTTCACCTTGGTTAGAGGCACCTGGGATACTGGAACAGATGATGACGACATGTACTTCGACTACACCATGTGTCCGTGTCCGCCTGGTGGTCCGCCTACCTATTTAGCAAAGTGGGATGTAAGCTACAGTAATCCTCTAGGGATTACTGGAGGCGGCGGCAGCTCCGGCGAGCGGACGAGGCGCTGGTAGAAAAAACTGAACATTGGAGGGGAGCCTTTCAAGGGTTCCCCTCCACTTGACAGACAAATTGACAGACAAAAGAAAACGTTTATCATTGATTGAATAAAGGAAGGAGCTTGAAATGAATCTTCTGTTTATTTTAATGCCGCTTCTTTTGCAAAGCGGCATCATCAAGGAGCCGTTTCGTATAGCAGAATCTGAACCGAAGCATCATCAAGTCTCTCTTCGTGCGGCAATGGCTCCAGATGGGTACTTTGCCATTCTGTGGCGAGACAGTCTACCTATTAATAATCACCATAACTCTGAATTGGAGCTTTTCGTTCGCTTCTTTGACCGTGATGGGGATCCTTTAGGTGATGCCTATAAGATCGCCAAGCTTACGGATACCACCACTTGGGTATACCATCCCTGCCTTGCGATGGACAGCGCAGGTAATGCTATCCTGCTCTGGGTTGATAACAAAACTACGAGTGATAAGAATCTTTCCAACATACGCTTCCAGCGCTTTGCCCCTGACGGCAGTTCTGTTGGGTTTGCCCAGACATTGGTGCCGCAGACATGGTTAGCTGGTCCGAGACCGATTGGCTTAGGCCTCGCGAACAACGGCGAGTTTGCCGTAACCTGGGCTAAAGTCGTTGGGAGAGAGATATGGGTACAGCGCTTTAACAGGGAGGGCTATCCAAAGAACAGGGCCTTTCTGGCTCATGACGATTTGAGCGACACCGGCGATTTTTCTTTCAACTACCCTCAGGTGGCGCTGAACGATGCGGGCGACCTGGTGGTAACCTGGCTTGAGGTTGGCCGCTATCCCAGGTTTCAGGTATTTGATGCCGCAGATGAATCAATCCTGCCCTGGGAGCCGATGGGGTATCTGGTGAATGAGGATAGCTCTTCTGGCTGCCGCGTTGAGCCTTACTGGCTGGATAACGACCGCTTTGTGCTCTTCTGGATTGATAAGGCCTGGCCCTGGTATTTGGTTGGACGTGTTTTTGCGGATAGGGGCCTGACGCGCTACCCCATATGCAGACTGGTGCACGATTCACTGGGATGTACCTGGGTTGATCCTGCAGGGCCGTTCGCTGTTGCCATGTCATCTGACGAGCGTTTTGCAGAGACCCACACCAGGAGTTACGTTGACCGTCCTGATACATCTGATCCGTCGAAGAAGCGTTGGTGGGATCATGGGGCGGGGATACTGGGATATATACAAGACAACGAGCCGATACGCCGCACCACCCTGTTTGAGTACACCCCGCCCTGGGGAGCGGATACCGTCAATAGCCTTATCAACAACCGGCCTCACGTCCAGCCCTCTGCGGTTGGGGCGTGCGACGACCGTATCGTTTGGGTGTACTCTCGACTTAACACCGACACCATCTTTGAGGCCTACGCCCTCATCACCGACTGGGACATGGGCGTAGGGGTTGCGGAATCTCCTATCCAGACCGAGTCCCCCATCCAGCTCTCAGCATCCCTCAACCGGCTCTTCTACGACGTGTCCGGGAGTGTTACGGGCGAAGCCAAGCTTACCCTTTACTCTGTGGACGGGCGGAAGGTGCTCACCGAGACCATAAAAGGCAAGGGTATCTGGGACGCGCCTGCCCTCCTCCCCGCAGGGGTGTATTTTGCACGGGTTGTGACTGAAAACCTTTCGGCACGTTCAAAGGTCGTTGTGGTCAAGTAACTTTTGAACCAGGATTGGGCTTTGATACATGTCCAGCTTTTGGGTAGCTTTTATTTGTGTTACGGGCAGCTTAATCACTTCAACGTGTCCTGAATCAGGGTTGACATTTCACGGGTTTTTCCTTATCATTCCAACTGTCGAGGGCCTATAGCTCAGTTGGTTA
>JAYELY010000229.1:4252-11850 GCA_034717795.1 Caldifarciminota bacterium | reverse complement strand
AGATACCCCAGTTGGTAGGGGCACTGAAAAGAAGGCCTGAACTTGACAACAGTGAAGCTGCTTGATATGATTAGGTCAATGAACTACGGTTCGCTGTCTAATTTCAACAGAGAGTGGGACAATCCCGAATAGTATGGGCCTCGGAAGTAAGTAAGTAAGTATAAGTAATATGGCTACCCCCCGCTGGATTCCCATGCGCCATTGATATAGGGTATAGATCACTGCCATCTAATTGGAGAAACATTTTTGCAGGAGCAACTAACGCCCCTGCTGTAAATAGCACATAGCACGTAGTGTCTACAGAGAATGAGAGCTCAACTACCGTGACCGTATCAATTACATCCTCAGGAATCGTAATCATCTTTTCGTTGTACGCCTCGACCAACACGGGCGCTGCGGAAAGAGAACTTGCCGCAAGCGACACAAGCGCCGCCAATAAAAGCTTCTTCATAATACTTCCTCCTTTTATACTCCTATTATAGCCTCGAATCCAACTTTGTCAACAAAAAGGCCAACCGTCAGGTCGGCCTTGGGCTTTTCCATCCGATTGGGGATAAGATGGAATGGATTCAGTCGACTTTTACTATTTTCACTATCGTCCTTTCACCATCCCGTGCAAAGTAGGTACCTGTGGGCAGGTTGGAGAGGTAGACCTTGTCGTCTGAGATGGCGTTTTCAATCACCCTGCCCGTAGCGTCCACAAGCTCGCTGGCTCCGGCCACGTTCACGTATGGGCCGGAAGCAATCAGGCTTGGGGTGTTAACACTCGGCTCAGCATCACTGGTCGGTTGCTCAGCAACGGCAGTTGCCGTGTCCGGCAGGAAGATGAGGGCTTGAAGGTAAGCTTCGTAACAAGTGGCACGGAGGGTTGTTTCAAGTTTAGTCATTCTAAGATGAACAATATGATCTCCTGGGCTAAGCGGATAAGTGTAAGCAATATGGACAGATCTAGTTGTAACTCCGCGTCCGATTGATGCAGGGAATAGATCAGTGCCGTCTAATTGCAAAAACGCTTTTGCCGCCCAGACTAATCCCCCGGCCGTAAACAGCACGTAGCATGAGGTATCCACAGAGAACGACAGCTCGACCACCGTGACCGTATCCATTTTATCCTCAGGGATCGTAATCGGCTTTTCGTTGTACGCCTCGACCAGCACAGGCGCTGCGGAAAGAGAACTTGCCGCAAGCAGCACAAGCGCCGCCAATAAAAGCTTCTTCATAATACTTCCTCCTTTTATACTCCTATTATCGTCTCAAATCCAACTTTGTCAAGTCCTCTACCATCCAATCTCGCCCAACTCGCCTTTCGACTTCCCATAAACCCTGCCGTTTTTCAAAAACGCCGCATAATCGGCTATCTCAGATTCGTAAAGCTCTCTATCAAGGTGCCTTATCTCATCAAAACCATCGTTTTCTATGCCGCTAAAGAAAACCAAACTGCTAACCCCAGGCATAGCTGTTTGTAATGACGGACTGAAAGGTTCGTCAGGTATTATGCTCAACTCCAGCCTTCCCCCAAGATAGACTTTCATCGTAAGCCAATATTCATAAGCACCTTCTTGGACCGGCCCTCCGTATGGGTTCCATCCTCCAAGCATCAGGGTATTGATTTGGATAAGATACCATTTTTCAGCCTGCAAAGGGGTTGTGCCGGATTGAGATAGTTGGCCAAAGAGCGTGCCTTTAAGTACACCGTTTTCGATCCCTAGACGAAAGGCTTCGGCAGCATAGGCAAAAATCGTGCGATTCTGAGCGGGGTCATTGCAGTACCAGAGGAACTGGAAGCTGCGGCGGCCCACAGGTGGAGCACCAAAAAGCTCCAAGGGTTCGGCATCGGTAAGAACCCTCAGTGCGGGGCGGTTGAAGAACCCGGAGGGGTAAAACCACAGATTACACCGATTGCACCGATTTAAGTCTCAGTTCTGCGTAATCTGCGTAATCTGTGGTTTATTCGACCTTTACGATCTTGACTATCGTCCGCTCGCCGTCCCGCGCGAAGTAGGTGCCGGTGGGCAGGTTGGAGAGGTAGACCTTGTCGTCTGAGATGGCGTTTTCAATCACCCTGCCCGTAGCGTCCACAAGCTCGCTGGCTCCGGCCACGTTCACGTATGGGCCGGAAGCAATCAGGCTTGGGGTGTTAACACTCGGCTCAGCATCACTGGTCGGTTGCTCAGCAACGGCAGTTGCCGTGTCCGGCAGGAAGATGAGGGCTTGAAGGTAAGCTTCGTAACAAGTGGCACGGAGGGTTGTTTCAAGTTTAGTCATTCTAAGATGAACAATATGATCTCCTGGGCTAAGCGGATAAGTGTAAGCAATATGGACAGATCTAGTTGTAACTCCGCGTCCGATTGATGCAGGGAATAGATCAGTGCCGTCTAATTGCAAAAACGCTTTTGCCGCCCAGACTAATCCCCCGGCCGTAAACAGCACGTAGCATGAGGTATCCACAGAGAACGACAGCTCGACCACCGTGACCGTATCCATTTTATCCTCAGGGATCGTAATCGGCTTTTCGTTGTACGCCTCGACCAGCACAGGCGCTGCGGAAAGAGAACTTGCCGCAAGCAGCACAAGCGCCGCCAATAAAAGCTTCTTCATAATACTTCCTCCTTTTATACTCCTATTATCGTCTCAAATCCAACTTTGTCAAGTCCTCTACCATCCAATCTCGCCCAACTCGCCTTTCGACTTCCCATAAACCCTGCCGTTTTTCAAAAACGCCGCATAATCGGCTATCTCAGATTCGTAAAGCTCTCTATCAAGGTGCCTTATCTCATCAAAACCATCGTTTTCTATGCCGCTAAAGAAAACCAAACTGCTAACCCCAGGCATAGCTGTTTGTAATGACGGACTGAAAGGTTCGTCAGGTATTATGCTCAACTCCAGCCTTCCCCCAAGATAGACTTTCATCGTAAGCCAATATTCATAAGCACCTTCTTGGACCGGCCCTCCGTATGGGTTCCATCCTCCAAGCATCAGGGTATTGATTTGGATAAGATACCATTTTTCAGCCTGCAAAGGGGTTGTGCCGGATTGAGATAGTTGGCCAAAGAGCGTGCCTTTAAGTACACCGTTTTCGATCTCTAAACGAAAGGCTTCGGCAGCATAGGCAAAAATCGTGCGATTCTGAGCGTGATCGGAACAGTACCACAGGAACTGAAAGCTGCGCTGGCCTATAGGCTCAGCGCCTATAAGCTGCAAAGGTTCGAACTCCGTAAGAACCATCAACGCCGGGCGGTTGAAGAACCCGGAATCATACCACCCCCAGAACGGCGAGACACCACCCGGCAAGTCGGCCTGCTGGCCACTGACGCCGGGGAAGCTTTTGATTAGATCTCCGCCGCCTTCATTACACGGGAAGTAGAAGAACAATCCGGGCATGCCCGCGGCGCGCTCGCCGTTGAAGCAGTCGGAATAGCCGCCGCCCGCAAGCTTCCACTGCAAAACCTCCACGAACTTTGCGTCCGTCGGTAATATCAGGGTGCCGTTCTCGTCGGTGTTGGCGGCGCCCAGATAGGCCCCGGAGATCTGGTCCCAGATGTCCACGTTGATCCCTGAAAGCCTTTTGCCGCGTATCCTGCGATGAAGCTCCTCAAGGCTCTTTACCGACCCTCCTTCATAAAGTGCGCTTAGATCGCGCAGGCGAACGAGTTGCTTGCCCGGGTAGTTGGCGTCGAGGCCTATGGTTCCGACCCGGATTACCTCTACGGTACGAGTGCTCATCTAACACCCCACGCGATTGCTGCGCACTCGCGCGGGGACCCCGAAGTCCCCGTTCCTTTTGAGAACTCAAGGAACTTTATCATTTTCACTCCTTTTTCCCTCACCCCCTCCCCTCTCCCAGAGGGAGAGGGGAGGTAGGGGCAGGCCCTGCCGTGCCCCTACAATCAAGATCATGACGTAGTCTCGCCTGCCGTATCTTCGTAGTATTGAACGGTATAGCGCAGGTTAAGAGTCAGCGGGTCGGCGGTGTGGGTGTTAAATACAGTAACCATCATTGCCGGGTCGGTTATGCGGAAGTCGGTGATGGTCTTTTGAACCCATCCGCGCGCGCCTATCTGGGTTGCGTCGTTGCCCTGAAGGTTGTTGATCTGAATTTTGCGGCCTGCCAGATAGTCCTGGTTCGAGCCGTGGATATAGACCTCGAAATCGGTTTTTACTTCATCCGTCGGATTGAAGAGCGCGATGGATTCCGGCCAGATAGGGTTGGGCAACTTCTGCTGATCGGCGAGGATATAGGCTCCGGCGGCAAGGCTGGTTTCATTGATCGGATTGGTGAACGCCTTGCGATTGCGGCGCAGCGATACGCCGCCTGCGACAATGTTGCCCACCGTGGTGTAGTCAGGGGTAAGGATTTTGTTCTCGCCGGTACACTGCATCACTATCCGATGAATAATGGCGCGGCCCGCGAGCTTGACCACGTAGCCAGGCGGGATGTCCAGCTTGACGAGCTGTTCGGATGTGCGGATGGTTGAGTGGGTGGGATCATCAAAGTTTGGGAGAGGCACAGACGCCGCATCCTTACCGTATGTATAGCAGAGCTCGTAAGCCTCCGGGGCTTCCGTAGTGCCGGAAGGCGCTGGAATAGCAACCTCAACCCCGCCGTCAACCGGGGTCACGGTGAGGTAATCGGTGGCAGGCTCCCAGCAGACGCGCAGGTCCTGGCCAACGATGAAATCGGCCTTCGCCCAGTTGGTATAGTTGTCGCCGGAAACGACGGAAGCTACCTTGATCTCGTACTTGCCGCCCAGGTTGAGTTCTTTGATAATGACCACCGGGGCAACCGGCGAGGCGACTCGACCGACCTGGTCTATGGTGTAAGGATAGGTGAGCACCAGCTGTTCAGTTTCCGGATCGACCTGGACGTAGGGGAACGCCTGGCCGCGATACTTCTCGGCATAGGGGCAGATGTAGAAGGTGTGCGAGTCTGCGTCAGGAAGATTGTCTGCGCAAGTTACAGAATTTCCGTCCGAGGCAGTGATTTTTGAGAACCAGCTCTCGTCGTCTCTGACCAGATAGTAATAACCTGGCGGATCAGTCTTCCAGAGATTAGTATCCCATGTATCAACCCCTGAGGCTATCTTATTCATGTCAAAGACGCATCTGTTTTCCTGACCTTGGGTACCGCTACGCTGGCCGGTGCCCCAGTCGCCGATCCAGACCTTTACGTCGGCAACCGGGGTGCCTGATTTCAGGTTCACGCGTTCAAGGGTAAGCATATTGGTTGCGGTGTCTGTGATGCCGAGCACCTCCGGCAGGATGGTTTCGATCCCGTTCCAGGCCGAGCCGTTGCGGGTTCCGGAAAGGATGATTGGCATGGGTATATCGCGGCCCAGTGGATAATCCGGCAGCTCGGGTTTTTGGCCGGGCGGGGGACCCTTGCGCGGGCCGGTCGTCTTAACCTCGATCATCGACTGCGCCACGAGCCTGCACGAAGGGGCCACGCGCTCGGTGATCTCCACGATGATCGCTTCCGGCTCGGTCTGTTTTGTGCACTTGGCAAGCACTATGCCTTTATCTTCTTCGCCAGGGTTAGCTGATAAGACCTTTATCTCGAACCAATCGCTTATGCGGGTCGGATAGACCGTTCCGGTGCGGTGCGCAGGCCGGGATTCGGACTCGACGTAGTCGTAGTAAATGACGATGAAGTTGTCGCCCCCGGGGTAGTCGAGGGTGACATTCTGTGGCACACCGACGCTTATGCGGCGGCCATCCTTATCGTAGGCCCAGCCGTCAGAGACCTGGACTTTATTATTAGAGGGGGGGTCGAGTGCCGTCACCACAAGACCTGAGCCTATACATGGCACGCACCCGAAGTCCGCGGCAAGCTGCAGGAGGTCTTGATCCTGGCCGTCCTGGTCGTCTATGAAGTCATCCGGGAAGAGTCGGTCTTCCTTTATACTATCGGACTCGTTCTTGCGATTGAAACGTTCACTCATTCAAATCCTCCTTTTCAGGGTCCCATCGGCTTCACCCGTCCTGCCGTCCAGGGCACGGAGTGAAGGCGTGGGGTGTAAATTCGTGGTCCCCGCACGAACATGAAGTGTTCGTGTGAGGTTGCTAAATCGTTCATTCACGTTCTCATCCAAGCCAAAACACAACCAGGCGAGAACAACACCAAGAGTATAGCTTGACACACCTAAGTTTTTTACTAAAATGTTATTATGTTGAGTCTCAAGATCATGTGCAAGCCCTTTAAAAAGGAGTGTTAACATGGCTAGGCCAAGATCAGGGGAGCCGCGGAACAAACTCCTTGCGATCCGGGTGACAGACGAGCTTTGGAACACGCTCGACCGCACATGGCACGCAATCTGCGCCAAGGGCGAGCGGGTTACAAAAGAAGAGTTCCTCTCTCGTCTCCTGAAGACCGGGCTTGAAAAGCAAAGGACAGAGGGCGGAATCCCAGGGTGACGGCGTAAGGCGCTATACTCTAAACTCTTACTTAGTATGGGCGGAGGATATTTGTATGTGCAGGAATGGATGAAGACGTAATCCCACGATACCCCTAGAGGACTAATGGAACGTGTATACGGCGTCCCCATCCCTACTCCACTGTCCTCACGAGATCATAGTACCCGCCCAGATTCGCGGTTACGATAAAGCAGCGGGCCGGTGCGAACTTGGTCTCCTGAACTGCTGAGACGGTCTTTTCGAGCTTCTCAGGAAGAGGTTCGGAGGTCAGCACCAGGAGGAAGTCCACCAGGTTATCCCACGGCACCCAGGTGGTATAGGGTGCATCTACGTCATCCCACTCGATGGGCCAGTCCGGGGCAAATGTGTAGAGCTCTATAATCTCCGGCGCATATCCTATGCCGCCTTCGATTTCTTCAACCCTTTTCTTGATCGCCTCCGCGGTGAGCGATGCGGTAAAGTCGCGCAGCTCGGCAAGCAAAGCGTCGCGGTAGACCTCATCTGCTACGTATTGCGGCGGCTCCCCTGTGGTGGCCCGGGGAAGACCGAGCGTCTCGCCCCAGCGGTCCAAGTCATCGCCGCAGGCGTATTGTATGAACCGCGCGTCGTAGAGAGCGTTGAGGCCGGTGGTGCAGTCGGGCAAGAAGCCGACGTAGGTGGCGAGCACGTCTTTCTCATAAAGCGGCGGTGCGTTGAAAGTCACGTCAAAAGCGCCGGTCGTGTAGTTGATTGTACCGGTGCCAGGGGGTAAAGCATCCGATTGAAGGGTGCCGTCCCCTTGATCGGTAAAGGTTTCGTAGACATCCGGGGAAGCGCCGACTTGGGCTGTGATGACGAGACTCCCGGGCTTCAACTCCGGGTGTGCAAGAAAGCCGGTGAACTGCGTGTTTTCGTCTTCACCTGTACCGATAACCTCGTCTTTCCAGGTGTAGCCCTCTGAGAGCTCCGACCGCACGGTCTCCAGGAGCTTGCGCAGAGGTGAATCTTCCCTCAGATCCCGGAAGGTCTTGCGGTTGGTCAGGACATCGAATGTGTAGCGAAATCTACCCATAAGACATACTCCTTTCTGGAGTCCGCTACTTCTCGGGGTACCCGCAAAGGAGCGGAGCTGCTTTGTGGGGTGATCAAGGTCTTGCGGTTTGTCAGGATCGCAAAATTGAACTTAAACCTGCTCATGATCCCTCCGG
>JAYELY010000229.1:0-4152 GCA_034717795.1 Caldifarciminota bacterium | reverse complement strand
TCCTTTCTGGAGTCCGCTACTTCTCGGGGTACCCGCAAAGGAGCGGAGCTGCTTTGTGGGGTGATCAAGGTCTTGCGGTTTGTCAGGATCGCAAAATTGAACTTAAACCTGCTCATGATCCCTCCGGGATGGATTGGATGGCGAAGCTGAACTTGAACCGGCTCATAATCCCCCCGCCCTTCGGGCACCCTCCCTCAGAAGGAGGGACAAAACAGTCCACCTTTGCAAGGGGGAATAAAAGGGGGATCACCGAGGCTACCAACACCTCGGCTCCTGCCACGTTTCTATCCTCCTTTTCGCCTGCGGCGAAAAGATCGGAGACCCTCTCCCTGCGGAAGAGGGCGGGGTGAGGGGCAATCCTGTACATGTTAAGTTTCCACCGATTTAACCAGCACTTCAGCGCCAACAACATTTTGTTCGTCGTCGTCAAAGAAGCTCTGGATCCCGGTTATGTGATCCTCGTAGACCGGGCCGCCGTTGTATGAAACGACGATGTCCACCGTGTTCGGGCCGCGCTGGCGCATCGAGACCGTGGCGTCGGTCACGTAGTCTTTGTACTCTGAAAGCACCACGTTGCGGTACCAGGCCTTTGTTCCCTTGCCCTTCTGCCGGTACTTGTCTAAAACGTTCTTGCGGGCGATCTCTGTATCTATGTTCTCAGACCAGGTAAGCCCCCACAGCTCGTAGTAGCGCCGCAAGGTCGTCCGATCCGCATACTGCGCCCAGAGATCAAGATACATCATCTTGAGCCTGTCCCAAAGCAGGCTGATCGCCGCGGCCACCACCATGAGGATGGAACGCACCACTCCCCGGGTGCGCCAGTTCGTGATCTGCGGGGCCTCGTTGGCAAGCTGGGCCTTCATGTCGTTGAAGACCTCATTCGCTGATTTGAAGTGCAAACTCATTTAATCCTCCTTTTTGTTGACACAAAAAGATCGGAGACCCCTCCCCCTACCCCCTCCACCAAGGAGGGGGAATGGAGTGGATATGTAGTCTTGAAACGAAGTACCTTTGTGAGGTGAATTGGTTTTATTGCAGAGCGGACTCATCTCAGCCTCCTTCAATTTAATTTGCATTTTGAAATTTGAAATGATGCCTTCCCTCCGGGGTCCCCGTAAAGGAGCGAAGCCGCTTTGTGGGGTACAAGCATGTATAACAGGCCGTAACTCGCTTCGCTCGAACGGCCTGTAATGTCGTTAAAAACTTCATTAGCAGTCTTGAAGTGTAAACTCATTTGGGCCTCCTTTCGGTTTTATCCACAGATTACGCAGATTGCACAGATTGGGGTATGATCCGCGGACGGTTTGGGGATGTATTGGGGAGATAGCTGCCAACCCTCTCATCTCATACCCCCATTGCAAAGACTGCGATTGAACTTTCCAGATCCCTCTTTTACTCCTCCCACTTGATGGGGGAGGGTAGGAAGGGGGTGAGAGTTATCACCCTCCCCTTTATCCGGTTTGAGACCGTCCACCAGGGAGGGGGAACAATTTGCACCCTTGAGTGGGCACTCCGCATTTTGCACCCTTGAGGGGGCGCTCCGCAATTTGAATCTTGAATTGTGAGCGAAGCTCACGACATCCTCCTTATCACAAGCGACATCTCTCGCGGGCGAACCCTGGAGCGGGGAAAAACCCCGCAGACAAAGCCGTCCTCGGTCAACCGGATGTTGTAACGCCCCTCTAAGAGCCTGTCCTCGCGCTCGAGAGGCTCTCTTATCGCGTTGTATAGATCGGCAACAACGATCCCGGCCATGGGCATGTTCACGAACTCCGGAAGCCGCGAGCCCACACTGAAGGCCAGCGCCCAGTCGTAGTACTGGCACCAGAGCTCGTTCAAAAGGTCCTGCTTGAGGCAATCTTCACCCTCGCAGAGCGCAAAGTCCCCGTCTTCTATAATCACATCAAGGATGCGCCCGTCGTCTGTATCCACCTCTAATTTAAGGTCACGCCCCAAATCAACCATTAGTTACTCCTTTCCTGATTTCTCCTCCCCCTTGATGTGTGAGGGCAGGATGGAGGCGAGAGCGGTTCTTACCCTCCCCTTTATCCCTTCCCATCAAGGGAGTGGGATGATTCAATCCGCGAAATCTGCGGATCACTTCCACTCCTAGTCTGTAAATACCGTTTTAGATAACAGGCCGGTGGGCGGTGGCACCGGAGGACCGGAGGGATAACCAGGCGCTGTACAGTTGTGGACGTGAGAGGTAAGCCAGCTTATCAGCAAGTCGCCCAACGCAACCGGATGAGGGGCGTTCTTGCCCAGTTTGATGAGCGGGGATTTCACGTGCTTTGAGATGTCTATCTCTTCGGTTACCGTTTTGGAGACCTTTACCTCCACCGCACCTGCGGTCTGCACGAAGATGTTGTCGTCGGCGTCTATCTCTATCCACAGGTTATCACCCTTTTTAAGGATCATGCGTTCCCAGCGCTGACACGCCTCGATTGTAGGCCTTCCGTCCACCCAGGTAACCAGAACCTCGGTGTTCTTCTCAGGAACCAGGATGAACCCCAGGTCCTTGTCGTCCTCCCTGTTGAGAACCCGCAACGGCATCGGAACGTGCTGCAGAAGCGTCTCGGACTCCTTCTCAGGCTGCACGTCGCACCAGAACCCGGGGATGCGGTCAGCGAGCGCCCAGCCTGCAGGGGTTGTCTGCTGACACGCCGTCACAGTGCCTATTATCGCGTCGTCCAGGCCTTTGTCCGAAAGTTCCTGGAACAGCTTTCTTACGTCACTCATTAGACCCCCCGATATAAAACGAGCATGTCGTACTCATAAAACCTCCAACATAAAGCGACCGCGTCGCAACTCATTTTGTCTCCTTGACGTATGCACTCATTACTCCCTCTCACAACTCATCCGGCGGCTTGCGGACCTCGACGGTCATGCGAAAACCGCCTGAAGGCGAGTAGTTGAAACTGACCGATTTTGCTTCGTAGTAGTGGTTAATCTTTTCGGGATGCTCAGCTGATTCAAGTTTAAAGATGTGGGAGTGATGCAGCCCGGGGTTGCCAAAGGTGGTAAAACTCCCCGTGTACTGGGTGGAGTTAAGCATAGCGAGCCTCTCCTCGGCGCGGCGCTTGGCCTCTGCCTCGTTTTCCGCCTTGCTGGATTTGAAATCGTAGTGCGCGGTAAAGCTCACTTCCTGTTCCTCGCACTCCTCATCTTCAGGTACCTCTGCCGTTCCTTCAACTGACTTCGAGGAGCACTTTGTATCCACCAAATTACACGTTACCCGCCGATAGGGTTTCTGGCTCTGATACTTGAGGCCGCTGGCGGAGATGATATTTCCCCAGGATGCAGAAGACATGATTCCTTCCTCAATGTTGGATTTTTCTCGACCAGAACCTATGCGATAGAGCAGTCGGGATGATTCTGCTCCTGCACCCTCAGGAAGATATTTCCTGTTTTTCTGGTAAGGAAATGGAGGTCCAAAGTAAACCTTATCGGTGCCGGGAAGACAAAAGTGTATCCACTCCGTATCCTGGGAGAGCCTGGCCATTGCCTGGGCCACCGTTTGTGTATTTAACCCAAGACTGCTGGTTCGACAGTCCCCTTCTTTCTCGGGGGTAGGTATGTATGCATCCAGACCCGCATGGGAAAGCACGTCCTTTGCTATATCACTGTACCACACAGGGTTACTATCGGTGCCATAGGTCTTGTTTACGTAATTGTGCTTGGCCTTGCAGAAAGCATCCTCTGCCTTAATCACCAGCGGCAACTCGGGCGAGACCCATGATACGTAGCCTGAGAAAACCGTCACCAGTTCAGCCTTCTCGCCTATGTATCCAAATTTTATCACTAGCTTATCTTTGGGGGTTATGAGTTCTACTTCCTTCCCTTCCTTGTCTTTGATCATGGGTTTCTTGGAGGTGGGGATGTGTACCTCGGCGCTGTCTGCCGGCTTCTCCGAAGACTGGTTTACCGTAATCTGGGATATGGCTTTTACATCGTATGTCCCCACGTCTTTGCCGTCTTTATTGACGTTTGTAATCGTCACCTGGAAAGCAGGCCGAAGTACCGCCATCACTGCCCCCTGTAGAATATCTCTCGCCAGCGTTGAGCCCTGCGCATATTAGGTTTGCTCGCACGTGCAAAGTAACTCACACTGTCGCCGGCTACGGGTACGTGATCTGTATCCCAGCGATTGTG
>JAYELY010000228.1:0-2306 GCA_034717795.1 Caldifarciminota bacterium | reverse complement strand
GAAGTTCTCCAAACGTTCAAGCTCGTCGGTTACCTCTGCCAGACGTCTGGCGTGCGCCACCCGTTCGGTTTCTATCTCATTGAGAAGGCTGTCCTTGGAGTATCCGATGGCGTCGCGTTCGGTTATGAGTGCGCGGGTGCGTGCGTGCAAGTCACGATTCTCCTGCTGGATCGGTCCTGCAACGCGGCGCAGCTGGATGAGCTCGTTGGCGTAGATAACAAGCCTCACGAAACCTGCACCAAGCAAGACCAGCACGGTGTACAGCATTACGTTCATAACCTTCCTGGAGACATGGACACGGCGCGGCGCCCTGACACCTTCAGGTATAACAACAAAGGTATGATCGTGCTTAATCATTCTTCTTCCTCCTCTTAGTGGCAATTCTTATCCCCAGCTCGCTGAGCTGATCTTTGGCAACCTCGGCCGGCTGGCCCTCCATCAGCCCCTGGCCTGAGGTCGTCTTGGGAAAGGCTATCGTGTCTCTGATGCTCGAAAGACCGGCGAAGACCGCCACTATCCTGTCGAATCCCATGCCGATCCCGCCGTGCGGAGGTGCGCCCGCATCAAGAGCCTCGAGAAAAAACTCAAATTGAGAAGGCTCAATCCCTGCGATGCGCAAGAGCTTCTCCTGAAGCTGGCGGTTATGGCAGCGGATCGAGCCTGAACCCAGCTCCACCCCGTTGAGCACCGCGTCAAACAGCCTGCCGCGAACCTTTAACGGATCTTGCTCCAGATACTTTAAATCCTCCTCATACGGCGAGGTGAAGATGTGGTGCGACGCTGTGATCTCGCCTCGCTCCTCGTCGCGCTCAAATAAAGGGAAGTCGGTTACCCACACCGCAGACATCTTATCATCGTCCACCAGACCCATCTTCCGTCCGCAGACATCCCGCAACCGGCCCATCGCCTGATTCACCAACTTCTCATCGGTTCCGGCAAGGGCAAGCTCAAGCTCCCCATCCTTCAACTCATAGATATTCATGAACTTAGCAAGCGGTCCGGAAAGCTCGCCATCCCGCTTCTTGGCCCAGGCGATACCAGGGAAGCCGAAGCACTTGACCGTCTCATCCAGCGAATCAATATCCTTGCGTGACCAGCCGGCAGCGCCCTCAAGCCGCAGCGCCCGCACCACCCCGCCACGCTCCACGATCTCGGCGAATATTCGAAACTCCGATCCCTTGAAACGCTCGGTGATCGTTGTAACCTCCAGCGGGTTTCTCAGATCCGGCTTGTCAGTGCCGAAGCGTTCCATAGCTTCTCTATACGTCATGCGCGGGAAGGGAATCTCAAGGAACACCCCCTTGATCTCCTTTACCCATAAATGGAACAGCCCCTCGACCAGCTTCTGGATGTCTTGCTCCTCCACGAACGAGGCCTCGATATCCACCTGGGTGTGCTCTGGCTGACGGTCGGCGCGCAGGTCCTCATCCCTCAAGCACCTCGCCCACTGGAAGTAGCGGTCTATGCCTGCAACCATCAAAATCTGCTTGTAAAGCTGCGGCGACTGCGGCAGGGCGTAGAATTTGCCTTTGAGCGTTCGGGACGGCACAAGGAAGTCGCGCGCCCCCTCAGGCGTGGATTTGGCAAGGATCGGGGTCTCAACCTCCCAGTAGCCGTGCTCTGCAAGGTAGTTGCGGCCAAGCTGCGTGAGCCGATGACGCAGACCCATTACCTGCGACATGGAAGGCCGCCTGAGGTCCAGATACCTGTATCGCAGGCGCATCTGGGCTGAAGGCAGAAGCTCCTCGCGCTCCACGCTGAACGGCAGGTCTTTGGCCCGGTTGAGAACCGTCAACTCCTCGGCTCCGACCTCCACCCCACCTGATGTGAGGCGTTCGTCTGCCTGACCGGGCGGGCGTGCGGTGACGGTTCCGCGGACCTCTACAACGTCCTCGGCGTGCAGGTCTCTTGCCTCTTTGAGGGTTTTAGGGTCGCAGACCACCTGGATAAGCCCGGAGCGGTCTCTGAGATGAATGAAGGTAACCCCGCCCAGGTCGCGCAAGCGGTGCACCCAGCCGCACAGCCGGACAGGTTGATCCACGTGCTCTAACGTAAGCTCGCCGCAATATGTGCGTTCCATGATTGATTTTAGCGGAAATTCACCTTCCGTCAACCTACCCATGACGTATTTCCCCCTCTCCCTCTGGGAGAGGGGTTAGGGGCGAGGGTTTGTTCCCCTTTGGGAGAGGGGCGAGGGATTGTTACCTTCGTGGTCCCCGCGAGCGCACGCAGTGCGGTCGTGGGGTTTAAATTCCCCATCCCTGGTGGAGGGGGATAAAGGGGGAGGGGACCGCCGTCAGCTGTAA
>JAYELY010000227.1:0-2307 GCA_034717795.1 Caldifarciminota bacterium | reverse complement strand
GCTTAAAGAAATTCAAGGAACGCGGCATCGAGAACGTCTGGGCAGATCATGAGCGCTGGGCAAGCTTCTTCCGCGAGAAGGCAGGAACGATGGGGTTTTCATTCCTTCCCCGCAATCCATCCAACGCACTCTCGGCAATAAAAATGCCCGATGGTGTGGACAGCACGCCGATCATCAGAGAGATTAAAGAGGCCGAAGGAATCCTGTTTGCAAACGGTCAGGCAGAGCTTAAAGGCCGTCTTATCCGCGTCGGCCACATGGGTCACGCAAACGAGGAAGATACCCTTACCGCACTTCGCGTCCTTGAACATCATGCATTACCCAAGATCAAGGAAGCGGAATGACCGCTAACACGCCAACTACCGGTGACTCTAAAGGGGGTGTTACGGGGGAAAGGATATTTTCAGGTATACAGCCCTCTGGCAGACTGCACATCGGTAACTACCTGGGTGCGATAAGTCAGTTCGTACCGCTTCAGGAGGAATACGAATGCATCTTCGGCATCGTTGACCTGCACGCCATGACTCAGCTGTATGAAAAAGACAAGATGTCACAGCGGATTACGAACGCGGCGGTGAACTATCTGGCGTGCGGGCTCGATCCAAATAAAGCCACCCTGATGCTTCAATCAGGCGTAGCTGAGCACGCAGAGCTTGCATGGATACTTTCCACAGTTACGCCTCTGCCCTGGATTCAGCGGGTGCCCACCTTCAAGGAAAAGGCAAGGCATCAACCGGACAACGTCAACATGGGGCTTTTCAACTACCCGGTATTGATGGCTGCGGATATCCTGATCTACAAATCTGTGGCCGTGCCGGTGGGCGAGGACCAGCGTCCCCATCTTGAGCTTACCCGCGAGATCGCCAGGGCGTTCAACGCGCGCTTCGGTTCCTTCTTTCCTGAGCCGAAGGAGATAATCGGTAGCCAGGCGCGGGTGATCGGGCTCGACGGGAAGAACCGGATGTCAAAAAGCCTGGATAACTGCATCTACCTGGACGACGAGCCGGATGTGATTACCGAAAAGATCGCGAAGCAGGGGGTGACCGATCCGGCACGGGTGCGCAGGACCGATGCGGGCAACCCCTCAATCTGCAACATCTTCACCTGGCACAAGCTTTTCTCTTCAAAAGAGGAGCAGACCTACTGCGCCAAAGAGTGCCGTGCTGCGGGCTTCGGCTGCCTTGACTGCAAGGCTATACTCACAAAGAACATCCTGGCAGTGCTTGAGCCTATCCAGGAGCGCCAGAAGGAGCTTTTAGCCAACCTGGACAAAGTCAAGGAGATAATCCGGGGCGGCACCGAGCGGGCGCGCAAGATCGCCCAGGAGACCATGAAGGAAGTAAGGGAGATTACCGGGCTGACGTATTTGAGCTGATACGAGCTTATTCCTGCTCTGAGAGCAATTAATCCATATCGTCCTAAGAAAGCAACTCGGGAATCTAAGATACAATATTTGACCTTGACTGGTGCAAAAAAAACTATAATTACTTGAACTTAAATGGAGGAAATTATACCAAGAACCTATCTCGTGCTGGGGGTAGCACGCGAGGAAATCGCGGAGTACCCTCCCGAACAACAAGGGCTTCCTGAGCACACCGCAGCAGAAGCCTCAGCCTACTACTTAACATTCCTCAAAAGGCTGCTGGAAATAGGGCCAGGGCTTTTCCTTGACGATGCTCATTCGGCTCAATTCGAGTTATTGGTGGATACGGCTATCCAACACTTTAACGCCAATAACATTGAAGATGGAATAGCACAGATTGAGGACCAGATTCGCCCTGCAATTAAACAGATGATTCTGCCTGAGAATCGAGTCGCATTTCGAGACATCCTAAATACCATCGAGTACGGTGTCTTGTTCCCTGGAGAAAACTACTATACGCCCCCCTGGATAACCTCTGGGAACTGAACATAGAGGAGTGCACAACTATTAAAGGCTGGGCACACATTGAAGAAAAACCCAACAAATGTGCAAAGCGATACGTATCAATGCACATCGAAACCATTGAGCCACCGGAAGAAGAATAAGAACCCGGAGAAACCTAGCTATGATTAACAAAAAAGCGAGAAGGAAGGTTGACATGTTAGCCTTATGGATCGTGCTGGCCGGCGCAGTAACCTATGCAGTAAGTAGTTTTCTTCCATGGATTTGGGGTGGATTCTTTGCACCAAGGGATGAATTATTTGTACTATGCAACCAACTGCGTCTCATGTTGGCCTTCGTCCCGAACGGCGGGACTGTCGTCTAGTTTAGGTTGTCTGATTATAGACAATTTCTGATAGGGCGTCAAGTACCCGATTCCTCCG
>JAYELY010000226.1:0-2345 GCA_034717795.1 Caldifarciminota bacterium | reverse complement strand
AAAGTTGAACTCGTAGAGTGCGCGGCCGAACCGGTGGGTAACCCAATCCTCAAAGGAATCCTCTTTCCTGTCTCTAATACCTCGCACCTTTTCGATCAGGTAATCGGTAAGCATCTTGGCCGAATGCGTTAAGGGCAGCTTGCGTGCAACGTCGCCCAAACGAACAGGATAATCGAAGAACTTCCCGTCGAGGTAGAAGCGGCTCTTGCGCGGGGTCATGATAAGCTCGTGGCCCAGAAGCTTCTTGAGGAAGGGAACGAGGTACCGGGAGGGGCTGTAGTATCGGTGCCCGCCCAGGTCGTGGTAGTAGCCGTCGGGTGTACGGCGGGTAAGGGCGAGTCCACCCGGGATATTACGCCTTTCAAGGACTTGTGCAGACGCCCCTGCTTTAGCCGCCAGGTAAGCCGCACCCAGCCCGGCGGTGCCTGCGCCCAGCACGCAGAGGCAACATCCCCTACTCATAGCCGACGGACCGTGTTTGTCTTCTCAAAGGAGCAGGTATACCGAAGACCAATCCGTGTGCGACCAGAAGCGCTGCAAGCGGCAACAAGGGCAGGAAGTGGCGAGGCTGTCCTGCCGGGCCGGTAACGCCTATAAAGTAGATCGCTACCATGAATGCCAAAAGATTGAAGGGTGATCGAAATCCCTTCTTGACGAATCCCTTTATCGCCAGTACGATAATGAAGATATTGAATAGCAACCCCAGCACGTAGACAACAAAAACCCAGCCGGTGGGCGCTATACGTTCCTGCCAGATCACCCTTAGCGCCTCCCCCACATCACCCTTCAGAATAGCCTTTTGGACGGGGGGAGTAAGGTTTCTGATCCCTTGCTCAGGGGAAGCGTAAAAAAGCAGGAACTCGGCAAAGCCCAAGGGGAGCAGGGTTTTGGCCACACCTGCGGCATAGAGCGCTGTGTATCGGCCGGGATTCTTCAGGATGTAGCGCACGGCTTCCCGCCCGGTAAAGATGAACCCCTCCGCTTCATTGCACGGCTCGCCGTATCTTGCAAAGGCGGCCCGCTCCAGATCGGCTTCTGCTTCGTTGATACTCTTGCCCTCAATGCTGGCCTTTATCGGGGCGGCATGAATATGCGATAGGTTAAAGGACTGCACCGTGGAGAAGAAGAAACGCCCGAAGGTTATCCGATTCCGAACAAACCAGGGAGAGACAACCGCGATGCAGACCAGAAGCAGCGCCCCGTAGCCGAACAAACGAGACGGGCTAGACTTACTCTCAGGTTTGATGAAGAAAAGAAAGGCGAGGATAAGAGGGAAGTATAGTCCAATGGGTCGTGTAAGAGCGCCCAACCCTAAAAGCAGGCCTGCACCAAGACCGGAACATATGGGACGATATCCTTGAAAAAGACGAAGCACCAACCATAATGCAGGCACAAGAAACGCAAGGAAAAGCACATCAGTCATGATCTGGGTAGAATAAAAGGCAAGGCACAGATTAAACAGAAGCAGGATGCCTGCAATGATACCCGCCTTCTTGGAGAACTGCCGAATTCCACACCACGTAATCCCTGCAATAAGCGCAAGGCTCAGGATAACCTGGATTATCACAACAGCATAGGGCGATTGCCCGAATACAGCATAGATTCCGGCGATGAACAGCGGATAGCCAGGGACCATGGTCGAGTTCGGATCGTAAGGAGAGGCTTGAGCCAGCGAGTAACCATTACCATGAAGCATGTTTAAAGCCAGGCGTTCATAGCACACACTATCCGGCCAGATAAGGAGTCTTGAGGAGTTCTTGACTGCAGGGATAAGTAGGAGAAAGTGAATCACCAGCGAGAGAGCCAGAAGAGTAAACAGCCGCCGATTGCTCCTTAACGTCTCCCCCAGATTCAATCGGCAGCCATGCATTTAATAAACTATTCCAGGGATTCTTCAGCCTCGGCGCTCAGGTTCTTGAGATAGGTGCGGGCCGTTGAGGAAAAAGAACCAGAAGGGTCTATCTCAAGCACCGCTTCGAAGTCGCCGCGTGCGGCATCACTCTGGCCTTGCTCAAGACGCATCTTACCGCGCTCAAGGTAGGCTTCAGCGATCCTTGAGCGGGCAAGCTCGCTTTCAGGGTTCCTCTCAAGGGCTTTTTGATAATCATCCAGAGCGGCGTTGTATTCGGCCTGGTCAAGGTATACCCTTCCCCGGTTCAGATAGACGCGGGTGAGGCCTGGATCGAGGAGCAACGCCTTGGTGTAGTCGGCCTCTGCTCTGATTAGATCACCCATCCTGTAGTAGGCGGTGCCGCGATTGTTGTAAGCCAGGGCGTAGTCCGGTCTCAGCTCAATCGCATGTGTATAGTCGGCTATGGCTTCCTCGAGACGATCTGCATCCGCAT
>JAYELY010000225.1:4211-12102 GCA_034717795.1 Caldifarciminota bacterium | reverse complement strand
ACATTCTCCATCTCAACCATTAACGGCTCTCGTTGCTTGATCATGGCTTCTTTCTCAGGTAAAGTCATACTTCTATCCTCCTTATTCTTAACTATACCTGAGACGCAATTCACTGCAACTTACACTTAACCTTTGCCATGCTTCCTCCACGACGTTAAAGTGTGTTTATTTTTCGTAGAGACAGTAAGCTTGCCTCCATGTCATAAATATATGGAACGAAACCCGCTTGTCAATCTGTGTGTACCTGTTAATTAGTTGATTGATTAATCCGCGGGTCAGTGGGATATAAAGGGATGGGGCCGACCTTGCGGTCGGCCCCTACAAACCTTCTCACGATCTCGATCAAGTAACTGTCAAGAACAACGAGGAAGGTATCATTTGGGGTTTACCAGCGGTTGCGGTTATATCCGCCGCCACCGCCGCGGTTACGATCGAAGCCGCCGCGCTCGCGCGGAGGACGGGCTTCCTCTACCTTTAACTCACGACCGTCGTGTTCGGTGCCGTTGATGGCACTGATGGCCGCTTTCGCTTCCTCGTCATTCGGCATTTCCACAAAGGCAAAGCCGCGAGGGCTGTTGGTGTAGCGATCCCGGGGGACCCCTACGTTGGACACTTCCCCGTGCTGTGAGAAGATCTCACGAACCTTGTCCTCGTTGTACGAGTGGGGAAGGTTTCCGATGAATAGTCGCATGTGTTTTTTCTCCTTAGTTCGACCGTCATTTGGATCGGTCGTTACTACATATTATAGATAAAAAAAGGGGCTTGTCAAGGCCGGAAAAACGCAACTTACATTGATCCACCACAAGTCCGCTTCGCGTCCTGTGGGGTATAAAAATGCCCAGGACAAGGCATTTACCTCGTCCTGGCTAATTTCTCGGCGAGTTGAATTTACAACCAGATTACTTTTTCTTGGTTCCGCACGGCTTCTTTGCGCAGCCGCCCTTTTTAGCCTTAGTAGTCTTCTTGGCCGTTTTGGTTTTAGTTTTCTTAGCAGGTGTTTTTTGTTTTACCAGCGGTTGCGGTTATATCCGCCGCGTTCGCCGCGCTCGCGCGGAGGACGGGCTTCTTCTACCTTTATCTCACGACCTTCGTGCTCGGTTCCGTTCAAAGCAGTTATGGCTGAGTTGGCTTCCTCGTCATTCGGCATCTCCACAAAGGCAAAACCGCGAGGAGCATTGGTGTAGCGATCTCTGGGAACCGCTACCTTACCTACTTCACCGTGCTCAGCGAAGATCTCGCGAACCTTCTCCTCGGTATACGAGTGGGGAAGGTTTCCGACGAATAAACGCATCTATCACTCCTTGTTTGGCGTCTCAAACTAATATTATAACCTTTTCGAGGAAGGTGTCAAGCCGGAATTATCGCTAAACATCGGCAGGAAAGCCGGTTAGAGATCAGCAACTTCAGCGGCCTGCGGCTGATAAGATCAGAAGTAGCCTGTCAATCTAAGAATTACGCCCTTGACTGGTGCGGCGCCAAACTCGGAATCCTTCTTGCCAAAGGAGTAGAAGCCGAAGAGAGAGGCGTCAAGGTTGTCAGAAAGACTCAAAGTCAACCTGGGGATCACTATCCCCGAACCGTCCACCGGATTCATGATAGCGGAGATGCCAATATTATGAAAGCTTATGATGGTCTGGTCAGCTCCCAGATATAAAAGATGACGTCCCATCGCCTTGCGCTGACCCGAGGCGCGCTGTAACCAGCCAGCAAAGGTATAATCGGCTTCGCCGTCGAACCCTCTCCCGTAGTACAGATACTCGGCCATCACATGGGTTCTGAAGGTGAAGGTGTGATCGGCACCCACTACAAACTCAGGGTAGCTCAAGGAATCCTCGGTGTAGATATTGTATCCGCCCTCTGCCCAGAGGCCGATATTTGCGATTTCACCAGCGAACTGCCCGCCTGCCAGAATCCGGCTCTGCGCAGTCCCCGGAGTAACGGTGGTATCCCAAAGCCATCCGCCGATGGCTGATATGTCGAATCCCAGGATATTTTCCTTAAGTCTCGCTACAGCCATGATACTGTCCGGGGTCCCCGTAACACCCCGCAACATACCTATCACTTCCGCTCCTCCTCCGTATCTCCAGTAGTACGACAACTTGAGGGAATTAATCCCGTCCCTGCGGTAATTCGGGTCGTAGGCCAGCTTGGGGGTCACGACCTCGGTCGGATTCCACACGTAGCCCGTGCCCCATGCCAGGGGCTGCTTGCCCAGCCTGACCGCCAGACTTCTCCAGGAGATCGACAGGTACGCGTTTGATATGCGGAACGAGGGTTCAAGCTTATAGTCGTATAGATATCTGAGAGAGTCGGGGATCAGCTCAGCCAGCGAGTCGGGCATGAAATCCAAAACGTTTACCTCTACCGATCCGAACGGCAGCGACGCCTCCGCGTCCGCGTGAAGGAAGGATGATGAGCCCAGGTCGCCTTCCAAAGAGAAGAGAAGGTTGTTGAGATCGAGGATCGCCCAACCCTTTACGTGCTGGACGTTCAATATGTTCTCATACGAACCTGAGATCTCAACCTGCCCGTAACTCACACCAACCAGCCCCAGGATTAGTAATAACCTATACATCTTCACGGATGAACTCCTTTAGATGTCTGGTTTGATTGAAAAGGGTTAATGCATAACCCAGCTGGGGGGTGTGCTCGATAATGGAATACGAAGCGGTTTCGGGATGAAGCTTCCAGAAGTATGGGGCAGGGATTCCTAAGATGCCGGCAATCAAGGGCTTTATCACCGCCCGGTGGGTCAGGACCGCGAGCCATTCTCCCATCCTCTCTTCGGTTATCCGCGCCAGCGCCTTAACCGCCCTGGTCTGCACCTTCTCAAGCGTCTCTGCACCCTGCATCCTTAACTTCTCAGGCTCGGTGCGCCACAGCCTGAACTCTTTTGGAAACTTTTCCGCTATCTCCTTCTTAGGCTTACCCTCCCAGGAGCCCAGGTGGATGTTGTTGAAGCCCTGCTCAACGATCGGTTCGATTCCCCTGCCTTCGCAGATCGCCTTTGCCGTCTCCAACGCCCTTGAAAGAGGGCTTGAGTATACGGCGTCGAAATGAACACCCTTCAACTCCTCTGCCAATGATCTTGCCTGCTCTATTCCGACCTCGTTCAATGGGAAGTCGTATCGACCTCTAAACAATCCCTGTCTGTTACCTGCACACTCGCCGTGCCGAATAAGATAAATCGTCGTCCGCATACCCAACTTTAACCTCCTAAGTCTCACATGTCAACTACTGAGAGGCTGAAAACTTAACGTCATCATCCGGCGATAGATGCCCTTTTGCACTCTGGACAAAAGATCGCGGTTGGAGCAGGATGGAGCAATTGAAACAAAACCTCACAAGATTGCGTCATCTACAATTATCAGAAGCCGAAGGAGGCGTTATGAATGCGAAGTTGTCGCTGGTTCTTTTGGCCTTGCTTGTGATGAATGCAGGGCTTGTAGCCGCCGAACGGCTCAAGAAGGAGTTTGAGGTCGGCGCCGCCCCTGAACTTATAGTTGACGTTGATGCCGGAAAGGTGACGGTCGAGCGAGGCGATGCTGGCAAGATTACGATCTACGTTGAGTTAGGGAATCGGGACCGTTACAGACTTTCAAGCGAGCAGGACGGCGACGAGGTTCGCATCGAGCTGGAACACAAAGGGCTCTTAGGATGGTTCTTTTTTCCTTTTGACGTTATCTCCGGCGATGAGCCGCGGGTTCGGGTAGAGGTGCCTTCCAGGTGCGACCTTGATCTGGTTACCGATGCCGGACGCATAGAGATAAGAGGTGGTGTTGAGGGAACCATCAGGGCGCGCACCGGCGCAGGTTCGATAAGGATGAAGGACGTTAGGGGTGATGTTCGGGCAAGGGCAGCAGGCGGTTCGGTACGTATAGACGAGGCCAAGGGAAAGGTGGACGCGGAGACAAGCACCGGCGACGTAATAATCCGGGACTCGGATGGGGAGTTCTATCTTGAGACGAGCGCCGGTTCGATCGAGGTTGTTCGCACATCGGGTCGGTTCCGCGCCCTATCAATCGTAGGCTCGATAGATTTCGACGGAACTATTACCGAAGGGGAGGATAATCTTCTCAAAACCTCGATAGGCTCTATAAAAGCAAGGCTCAGCGGGCTTTCGGACATTGAGATAGACGCGGAGACCGAGGTTGGCAGAGTGAGCATCTTCCCGGATATTGAACCGGTAGATGAAGGGGAGCATCATCTTCGCGTCCGTATAGGTGACGGCACCAAGAGGCTTAGACTGCGTTCGGAAACCGGATCGATTCGTATCCGAAAGGGAACCGAACCTGAGAAGATCGAGGTTGAAAAAGAAGGGACAAAGCCAGAAGAATCAGAAGACGCACCGCCCAGTGAACAGATCGAGTAGTTCTCAAGGCCGCCTTGCATCCATCGTAATCGCCCTTTTATCTTCAAGGTGCCGGTCCTCTTTACTTAAGGGGATGTGAAACAAACGGCTCAGATATCGCGTCGTCTTCGTTGAAGGAGGCTTGATGAGAGGAAAACCGCTCCACACACTTCTTCTGTTGTTTTCGGCGGTCGCCGTACTCGCGGCAGGGGAGACGCAGGTCATAGAAGAGAAGTTTTCCGTAGGACCCGAGCCCAGGTTGATTATCGATGCGGACCCGGCGCGACTGACTGTGGAGGTAGGCGACAGCAACCTGATAGAGCTGAAGGTGAAGCTGCCCGGTGAGCACATCTACTCGCTTTCAACTGAGCAGGAGGGGGATAAGGTGACCGTGAGGGTGGAATCCGAGGGAACCTTGGGTTTAATAATGCGGCAGCTTAGACTTTACGAGGCGGACATCAGCGCCCGGGTGCCTGCAAACTGCGATGTCGTGCTCGAGACCCGGTCCGGACGCATTGAGGTGAGGGGGGTAGGGAGAGAGATCCGCTCACACAGCGGCTCGAAAGTTGAACAGGTGATAAGGTGGATCTTGCGTATGGGTAGCATTGCGGATACCGATCAAACAGATGGGGGAGAGGAATAGTCTGTTCTGGATGGGTTCCGCTATTGCGATGAAGCAAGTCGAATCCTTCATCTCCGATCCTTTACCCCTATGGGACGCACGTCTGGGGAAAAGGAGGATTTGTTCTTCTACTTCTTCTCCCTCTTTGCGCCCCCGATGAGCCGGGCAACGAGTATCCCGATCGCCACCCCGCCGGTTGTCTCGATAACACAGATAAGGTTACCCTGCATCCCTTTCATGAAATTTGCAATGGGTCGGCTTATGAGGGGCAGCAGGTATACCATTATTACACCTGCGATGACTCCGCCCGCAAAGCTGACTACAGCGCGAAGAGCAAGGATGCGCCTGGAGACCCAGTCGCCCAGATACATGAGTCCTGCAAATAGCGCGAAGTATAGCAGGGCGTACAGACCTCTAAGTAGAGGCGAGGCAGGCCAGCGGCCTGCGACCGCGACCATCGCAGAGAGGACAACGGCGCTTCCAAGCGCATAGAAGAACCCCTCCTCGTTCCAGGAAAGAACCACAAATCCCAGCACGGCGGCAAGAAATGCCACCGCAAGGCCCATACCGCTGAACCATGCCCCTTGCAGGAGCCCATGCAGCAGCCCTGCAACCGCAAAGGCAACCGCAAGCACAAGGATGATCTTCAGCCAGCTTCCACGTTGTTTCATTCCAACTCCTTTTCCGGTTTAAGGATTTTTCTTTCACCCAGGAGTATTCTTGAGATCAAAAGCGCGCTCGGCACCGCGACCGATACCTCAAGTATAGGCGCTAAACCCAGCCTCACCCCTTCAAGGAACCCGCCTATGCTTGGCGTAAGCGTGCCGACTACCCCAAAGGTCAGGAATCCTGCAGCTGCTCCGCCAAGGAGGCCGAAAAGCCAACGCAGGGCCTGCCGGCGCCGGCCCAGCACGTCACCGAGCTTGATCAGCCCGACAAAGAGAACTTCGACACCAAAGATAACAAGAATCTGGGTTAGCTTTGAATCCATGAATCTTCCGACAAGCCCGCCGGCAAGGGCCGCGATCAGGGCGGTCAGGAGCGCGTAGAAAAGTCCCCTTTCGCGCCACGCGCAGACAAGGAACCCGATCACCCCTGCCGCAACGGCTATCCGCAAGACCATTATCCACCCTATAGGGTCGTGGGAAAGCAATTCAACAAGGATTTGTCCTGCGCCTGCCAGGATGATGGAGATGAACAGCGCAACGGTCATCCTCACCCACGATAGGGGATCACTTGCCATGCCACAGGATAATGGATTCATCGCTCCTGTCAAGTCTATCACCCCACACCTTCGCTACACGAAGCTGTGGGGACCCCGAATAAGCAAGCATCCCTGAATTCTCATTGCGATCTCTCGTCCTCCGACGAAAGGAGCATTATTTCACCTCCCCCTTGATGGGGGAGGGATGGGGTGAAAACCTGGATATCCTTTTTGCTGCTGACAATCCGCGCAAGATATGGATTCAGCGTGCCCCTTGAGCGATTTGTTCGCTCATAGGGAATCTTTTTAGTAGGGGTAATTCATGAATTACCCCTACATTCTTAAATTCGCGGGATATACTGAGGGGCAACGCATTCTCAGGTATTGTGGCTAATTCCCTTTCAGAAAACGGGAGGTGCGGCCATCTTTCAGTATGCGGCCTTCTGTTTGACAGCGAGGGCAGTAGTAGGTGTCGCGCGATGTTGTCGAGACCCACTGGACTTTGGTTCCGCAGCGCGGGCACGGCTCCCCTATGCACCGGTGCACGGCCATGAATGGCCGTGATTCATTGATCTCGATTCCATTACCGGTCAGCCTGCGGGTCTGTTTGATGGCCTGGATAAGGGTCTTGCGTATCGCTTCATGGAGCCTGGCGACCTCCTCGGAGGTCAACTTATTCGCCTGCTTGAAGGGTGACAGACGCGCCTGCCAGCATATCTCGTCCGCGTAAGCGTTGCCTATGCCGGCTACGTTGCGCTGATTCAAAAGAAAGTTCTTCAATCTCTCGCGCGAGCCTCTAAGAAGTTCAGCCAATCTATCCACGTTGAACTCATCGGATAAAGGCTCCGGTCCCAGTTCCTTTATGTCGCCTGCCCCTTTATCCTTTGGCAGTATCCACATGCTCATCCGCTTGAGTTTTGCTTCTTCAACTAAGTGCAGGGCTTTGCCGTTGTCGAACTCTACGAACGCGGCAGAGCTTTTGAGGGGTTCTTTCTCTCTGGGCTGCATCTTGAATCTGCCGGAAAGCATGAGGTGGACAACGATCCGGTGGCGCTCAAGCGCTATCTCGATGTACTTGCCCCGGCGCGTGACGGCGGCCACCCTCTGTCCTATCAAGTCGTCCGGCAGGAGCGTTTTCTGGATGTAGGGCTTGATGATCCGAAAGTCTTCGATTCGCTTGCCGCCTATCAGGCGTTCGAGGTTTTCCTTAAGAACCTCAAGTTCCGGGATCTCAGGCATAATTATCACCCCGCAGAAAAGCAATGCTTTTCTGCGGGGACCCCGAATAAACCACCCCAAAGGAATACTTCGTCTTCCTTCGGGGACCCCGAATAAACCACCCCAGACGAATGCTTCGCCTTCCTTTGGGCCCACCGGAATAAAGAGACCCTGAGAGATACGCTCATAGATTTAGCTTAGTCGAACGCCTTTGTTTTGTCAAGGGGTGTTCGTTAAAATCTGCAGGGGCCGGTCTCAGACCGGCCCCTTTCCTTTTTATCTTCTTTAATCTTCGATCTTTCGTCCTCAGGACGAAAGGAGTCCTAGTGAAGAACCATCACCTTGCGTGTGGCGTGGAACTCCGGAGTTATCATCCTCACGAAGTAGACGCCCGCAGCAACGCCTGAGGTGTTCCAGTTCATGGTGTAGGACCCGGGTCCGCGTGAACCGTCAACCAGAGTCGTCACCGCCTTGCCAGCCGCGTCGTAGACGCAAA
>JAYELY010000225.1:0-4111 GCA_034717795.1 Caldifarciminota bacterium | reverse complement strand
ATCATCCTCACGAAGTAGACGCCCGCAGCAACGCCTGAGGTGTTCCAGTTCATGGTGTAGGACCCGGGTCCGCGTGAACCGTCAACCAGAGTCGTCACCGCCTTGCCAGCCGCGTCGTAGACGCAAAGGCTCACGTTGGTTGCGGTAGGCAGACTGAAGCTGATCCTGCTGCCTGCAACATCCAGACTGAAGCGCTCGGCAACAGGTTCCTCAGCAATGCCTAAGTATTCGAAGGTCTCCACGAGCGGAGGGTTGCTGATGTTATCGTCTCTCTCCTCGGCCCAGAAGGTGATCGTGTAAGAGCCGTTTGCAAGATTACTTACTTCGTCGAATGTAGCAGTAAAGGTGTCGTAGGCCGCGAAAGTCTGCATCTCAATGGTGTCTGCGTAAACCACCGCGTGGTAGCTAGTATTCTCGATCTTACAGATCAGATTTGCCACCGTTTCCTCTGCACCCGCGTTCTCAGCGTACCTGGCAGATGGAGCAAACGGGTTCACCTGCTCCTCGGTCGGAGCCAGTATCTCAAACGGCGTTACATCCACACCGACCGCAGTGGAGAAGTCCTTGCTCTTGTGGTTGTTGTCCGGGTTGACGTCGTCGGGATGCTCCAGCACGAAGAGTGCGTTGTATTTCTTATCACCTTCAGGTGTGAAGTACTTGAAGCCGCTACACATGGTGTAGCCCGGCTCGCACGGGAAGGAAGCAAGCACGTCCTCGTAGACAGTCTGCATGGTCTTGTTGTCCTTTATCTTGCAGCGCACAATGGCGTGGGCTGTGGTGTCCAGGTTATTGTGAATTCTGCATTCCGGCGTGAAGGCAACACCGCCCTCTTCCAAGTCCTTGGGGCGGATGATCTGCACCATCTTAAGATCAAGGGTATCTTCAAGTGGCGGCTCGCCTGCCTGGGCCCAGACATCAACGTTATCTACATACCAGTAGTTCATGTTCCATGAGTAGCCGTCGGCGTAGAAGTTGATAGCGACCTGGGATTCACCCGCGGCCCATGAGCTGATCTCGACGCTATCACGGGTGAAGGGATAGGAGCCGTAGCTGGATTCGTAGTAGTCCCAGATGATGTGTGGGAAGGTGGAACCGCCGTCCGTTGAACCCCGCCACTGTGTCGTATAAGGACCGCCGTAGTAGCTGTAGTAATGGTCCACAACCAGCCACACCTCGTTGTAGGGTGAACAGTCCATCACCGGCGAGATGAGCTCGTCGGTCTCTGTATAGTAGTAGTAATAGATACATGCACAGTAGTCCCCAGCACGGTACCGACGGTGCCAGTCGTCGCGCGTGTTTATGAAAGGACCGTAGGTGATTGTCCAACCAGCCGGCGGTGAACCGGTGCTCCAGCTGCTCTCGAACTCTTCATCGAGCAGTTGGGTCCACTGGGCGTTTAGGTTAGGAACCAAGGCCGCACACACGATGATTGCAACCGCGATCCCTACGACTTTTTTGGTCATTATACTCCTCCTTGGTTGGAGTTGGTTTATTCTCCAAACTTTTTTAATCGGAAAACTGAGCTTTCCGCCCACTCTCCCGATTCTGCCCGTCCTTCAGCACCACCGTCTCTCTACACTAAATTTAGTCGAAATTCGGGGTTTGTCAAGGGGTGTTCGTTAAAATCTGCAGGGGCCGGTCTCAGACCGGCCCCTTTCCTTTTTATCTTCGATCTTTCGTCCTCAGGACGAAATGAGGATTAGTGAAGAACCATCACCTTGCATGTGGAGTGGAACTCCGGAGTGATCATCCTCACGAAGTACACACCCGCGGCAACGCCTGAGGTGTTCCAGTTCGTGGTGTAGGACCCTGGTCCGCGTGAACCGTCAACCAGAGTCGTCACCGCCTTGCCAGCCGCGTCGTAGACGCGAATGTTTACGTGGCTCGCCTCGCTGAGGGCGAAGTTCACGGTGTGTCCGAGCACCTCAAGGCCGGTGCGCTCCGGGACCGGGGTCTCGGCAATGCTGGTGGTGTAGGTGAAGGTCTTTGAAATCGGAGGGAAGCTGATGTTGCTTCCGTCCTCCGGATTCTCGGCCCAGAAGGTAATCGTGTAGGTGCCGCTTTCAATCCCCGGGACGGGGAACGTTGCAGTCCAGGTCTCGTCGGCCGCAAAGGTATGCGAAACGGACTCTTTGTAGACCGACGCGCCGGACTCGGTTATCTCGCAGATTACGTTCGCCTCGGTTTCAACGCTCGCTTTCTCGGTGTATTTGGCGGTAGGTGCAAACGACCCATCCTGCACGTCAGCCGGCAGAACGATCTCGAACGGCGTCACGTCCATGCCGACCTCGGGCTTGAAGTTCTTGTCCTTGTGGTCGTTGTCCGGGTTGACGTCGTCGGGATGCTCCAGCACGAAGAGTGCGTTGTATTCCTTGCCGCCTTCAGGTGTGAAGTCCTTGAAGCCTTTTACAAAGTTCTCGCCCGGCTCGAGCGGAACGACTGAGAGCACGTCCTCGTAGACCGTCTCCATGGTCTGGTTGTCCTTTATCTTGCAGCGCATCAGGGCGTGGGCCGTGGTATCGAGGTTGTTCGCTACCAGGATCTCGGGCGTGAACGGCACGTTAGGCTTCTCATTGGTGCTGTGTGGCCTGATGATGTGGGTTATCGCAAGGTCAAGGCTGTCTTCACCAGGGCCGAGGCTGCCGCCGGAAACGATAACACACACGTCGTCTATTGACCAGACCCCGCGGCCGCCGCTGGCACCAAACCAGTAGTAGTTGAACCCTATCATGATGGTCTGGCCGATGTACTCCGAGATGCGGTACGACAACGGGTTGGGATAGTCGTCTATGTAAGTCCAGCCAACAGTCTCATAATCACTGCATAGATCCACGATGGTGTCTGACCAAGTTGCCCCGCCGTCGGTGGAGACGCAGATGAAGTTGTTCACAGCAGGTGTACCGTAGAACGCGCTGCCCAGGGTGAGATCCACCGAGTCCTCGGGATCGTAGCCGGTCAGATCTATTGGAAAGGTCTTGAGCCACTCGTTTTGATAATAGTAGCTAAACCACACGTAGGCACCATAACTGCCGTGGTGGAAGTTAGAGCTGTAGTCACCGTGGAACCACGTGCATGGATAGCCGTACTGGGTGTGTGTGTTGTAGATGATCTGGCTCCATCCCGGAGGAAGCCACGAGCCCTCGAAGTACTCGCAGAACAGGGTGTCTACAAAGGGCGGCTTGGGGGCGACTACACCCTTGTACCAGTTGTAGTAGACCTCGTAGTTGCCGTCGCGCCGGTCGTACCAGCAGACGTGCACGTTGCCGTTTTCGTCGGCTGCAAAGTTGGAGTAACGCGAGTAGTTGCCGTCGTCAGTGGTCAAGGCCGAGTCGCCTTGCCATGAGCCGGATACGGCGTCATACTTGTTGTAGTGAATCTCGTAGGTGGCGCCTGAGCGGTCGTCCCATGAAACCCAGATGTTGTCGTTTTTATCGCAGCAGATCGAGGGGTAGTAGGTACGGGTATAGGTACTCTGGCTGACCTGTGTGGAGACCCAGCTTCCCGAAGCGTTGGTGGCAACGTAGGTCTGGCGAGGGCTGTCGTAGCTGACATAGGCGATGTAGAGGTTGTCGTCACTATCGCAGCAGATCGAGGTGCCGTAGCTGTAGTAGGCGAAGTATGTTCCGCCTATGGTCTCGTTATCCCAGGTCGCCCCGTTGTCGTCGCTCCAGGCGTGCACCAGCCGGTAGCCGTTGTTGTGTGCCACGGATACGTGGATGGCATCGTCGGACGTGATGCAGATCGAGGGGTAGTAGGCGTAGCGGTAACTGCCGGGATTGTAGACCTCGACCGGAGAGGAGTAGGAGCTGGCGCCCGCGTTCTTTCTTTGATAGTATACACGGTAGCCGCTGTAGTACCTGTTAAAGACGTTGTGCAGGTTGCCGTCGGAATCAAAGGCGATTGCAGGGTAGTAGCAGGAGGAGTTGTAAATGCCGTGATTGATTATGGGGCCCCAGGAGCCGTTGCGCTCACGGGTGTAGAGATCGTAGGTGGAGTAGTAGTACCAGCTGACGTCCACCGTGCCGTCGTGGATTGCGATCACCGGGGCGTAGCCGTAGGTGGTGCTCACCGCTTCGCCGTTGGGTGTTTCGGTGGGGCTTCCGATTGGGAA
>JAYELY010000224.1:0-2353 GCA_034717795.1 Caldifarciminota bacterium | reverse complement strand
GCGGCATATCTCGGCTACAGACCTGGTTCTGCTCAAACCCTCCAGAACTATCGCCTGTTTCTCTTCTATACTCCAGTTCCTGCGTTTCATCTTGCCTCCTGGCTAAATTCTTGATTCTACCTCTACAGCGTGCCCCTTGAAAGTTTTGCTTTCATAGGGTACACATCCACCGTGTCCAGCTCTAGAGGGTCGCAGTATACACTCGTGTTCTATCTCCAGAATCTCGGAGGGGTAGCTCATTATAGAATCCACGAAAGCAATAATCCTGTAGCTGCGTGTCTGGTCGTCACGGTCGCAATAGAAGGTGTGGGTTGCCGAGTCCAAGCGTACCGGGTGAACACCCAGATCGCCGCCGGTAGGGTCCCACTCGTGGCCTGCGCCGTCCAGGTTTTCCTCGTAGGCGGTGAACCCCTGGATCGCAGGGGAGTAATATAGAAGGTAGTAGAGGCTGTCGTGTAAAGGCGGCGGTACCCACTGCAGGGTAACCGTGTCTGCAAATAACTTATACGTGAGGTCCTCAGGAGGCTGAGGCCGTGGGTCTGCAAGACCGGTCCGGGGCGTGACTAATAACGTGTCTGAAAAACCTTCGGCGTCAGGATTCTCAAAGACCGTAAAGATCGCATGCACGAAGTATCGGTAGCTCTTACCGTTCGTGACCGAAGAGTCGGTCCAGCACCAGGTTGCGCGCAGGGGATTTATAGGGCCTAACTCGGCCACCTCCTCAAACTTCCCCCCGCCTTCCGCGCGAAGCAGCTTGAAGTGGCCGTATCGGTTGCCCTGAGCTAGGAGGGTTTCCTCGGTGAGCCAGAACTGGATCGTGACTCTTCCGTTGCCTTCCAGGGGCTTGACCCAAAGAAAGGGCTGGATTTGTTCCGGCGGCGGCGTGCAGGTGATTGCCCCGAGTAGTAAGATCAACGCCACACATACCTGGAGTCGAGGGTTACGTATCATAACCTTTAGAATACTCCTTATGGCGGATACGTCAACCTGTTTGTGTAGATTGTCCAGTATATCGTTACCAGGCAGTAGAAGGAATTTACTCCTCACGTCGAAGGTAGAAACCGAAGACGGCAGGGAAACCTGTTCTCCACCTTCGCCATGAGATTATCGCGCTTTTCCTGATAACTTCCCTAACCTCATACCCTGGTAACTATCTTTTGTCGCACGAACTAACCCAGCTTGACTTGTTTATAACCACACTTATAATCCTTACTCATGGCGAAACACAAGCGTAAAAAGAAACCCGTAACACCCGTAACACCCGTAACACAACCAGTCCAACTAAAGCCTGGGGCTAAAGGTGCAAAGCCCAAGAAATCGGTCGGGCGCAGGCTCTGGGAGTTCGTGCGCTCGTGGGGGACGGTTATACTCATCGTTCTGGCGATCCGCGCGTTCGTTATCGAGGCGTTCACCGTGCCCACCGGCTCGATGGAGACAACCATCCTGCCAGGCGACTTCCTTCTGGTAAACAAGTTCGTGTACGGGTTCAAGGCGCCCTTCACCAATGCGGGAATCATCTCGGGCCGCATGCCCCGCAGAGGGGAGATCATCGTTTTCCGCTACCCGCGCGACCCGCGCTGGCCCGAACCTGAGGAACGCTACACCCGCTTCTTCCCCAAGTGGTTTCCCTTGCTGCCGATCTTCTGGGACCGCGAGCTAAAGAAGTTCCACTGGTACTCGCCGCGCAACTACGTGAAGCGCTGCGTTGGTCTGCCAGGCGACACCATCGAGATCATCAACAAACGCGTCTACGTGAACGGCGAGCCATTCGACAATCCGCACGCGGTGCACATGGACCGCAGGCTGATCCCGCGCATGGTAGAGTACGAGGGGTTCAACGAGCGCTGGCAGAGCTTTGAGTTTGAGGGACACTACGAGGTGCGCGACAACTTCGGGCCTATCATCGTGCCCCAGGGCTACGTGTTCGGGATGGGCGACAACCGCGACTTCTCAGACGACTGCCGCTACTGGGGGCCGATACCTATCAGGTTCCTGAAAGGCTCGCCTGTGGTGATCTACTACTCCCTGGGCGAGGGCTCAAACATCCTTGAGCGCATCGTTCGCACCAAGTGGAAACGCATCGGGAAGGTCGTCAGGTAGCACCCTACTTAAGATCCCTGCCCAGACTAAAACCTCTCCCAAGATATTTGCCGATTCCATGATAGGTGCGAGCCATGGGGGTGTAGACGATCGGTTGCGCTTTCTCGATGTCCGGATACCCATCTTCCCTGAGCACCTCCTCGTCGGCCTTAACGTCGGCAATCTCGCCCACGAACTGGGTGTGCAGCCCAAGTTCAAAGGTGTGAAGCAGCTTGCATTCAAGGATTAAAGGAAACTCCTTGATGTACGGTGC
>JAYELY010000223.1:0-12192 GCA_034717795.1 Caldifarciminota bacterium | reverse complement strand
CACGGAGGAATCGGGTACTTGACGCCCTATCAGAAATTGTCTATAATCAGACAACCTAAACTAGACGACAGTCCCGCCGTTCGGGACGAAGGCCAACATGAGACGCAGTTGGTTGCATAGTACAATTGAGCAAAAGAAAGGAGAAAGCGAATGATGCAATCGGAAGAACAACGCGAACGACAGCAGGAGCTGGATCGCAAACTTAAAGAGAATTTGGGACGGATCCGCAGGAAGCTCTTCGTTCTTTCAAACAAGGGCGGGGTTGGAAAGAGCTTCGTGGCCACAAGCCTTGCGTTGATCGCGGCAAGGAGGGGGCTTCAGACCGGCTTGCTGGACGCGGACATCCACGGACCATCTGTGGCTCACATGCTGGGATTTGCCGGCATGCCTCTGGGCGTAACCCAGGATAATGTTATCGAGCCGATACCGGTTCGTGAAAACCTGGTGGCGGTGAGCACCGCATCCTTACTGAAGAGCCAGGACGACTCGGTAATCTGGCGCGGTCCATTGAAGATGGGGCTACTCAAGCAGTTCCTGGCCGAGGTACGCTGGGGCGAGCTTGATCTTTTGATTGTAGACTCGCCGCCCGGCACAGGGGACGAACCGTTGTCCATCGCACAGCTTATACCGGAGATGTGCGGCGCACTGGTTGTAACATCACCGCAGGACGTTGCGCTTCTGGACGCCCGCAAGTGCATAAGTTTCCTTAATCAATTGAAGATACCGACCCTGGGCATCTTGGAGAACCTAAGCGGCATGCGCTGCCCGCACTGCGGCAAGCCGATTGACGTGTTCAAGAAAGGAGGAGGAAAGCAGGCTGCGCTTGATCTCGGGGTGCCTTTCCTTGGCGCCATCCCTATAGATCCGGAGATCGTTCGCGCCTCGGATGATGGCAAGCCTTACGTGCTGGAGCATCCTGACTCCGAGGCGGCAAAGGTGCTCGAGGCGATCATCGAAGAGGTCGAAAAACTTCAGCCAACTAAGGATTAAAAAAACGCAGGTGCCCGCCCCGATGTGCGTCCGTCGGGCTTCAGGTCGGTCAGTGATTTTTATCCTTTAATTCCTCTTTGCACCGAGGTCTGAGTGATAAGGAAAACCAATGCCGCCGCCAGCGCCAGACCCGCTCCGACCGAGAACGCCAGGCGGGCCGAGAACGTATCCCACAGGAACCCGAACAAGAGACTGGCGGGAAGCAGGGTAAGGCCGATCGCGGTCTCGAATATACCGTAGGCGGTCGCGCGGCGCTCAGGCTGCACCATGTCGGCGATGAACGCCCTGAACACACCCTTGGAAAGTCCAAGATACACCCCGTACCCGGCAAACAACAGCCACATGGCCAGAGGACTGGCGAACCTTCCGAACAGGAAGTATATCGCGGCGTACACAAGGAAGGAGATAAAGATGACGGTGCGGCGCCCGATGCGATCGGAGAGCGCGCCGAAAAGGGGACTGGCAAGAGCACCCACCAGGCTGTAAAGAGCCCAGAGAAGCGGTACCCACTGCTGTGTGATGCCCGCGTCCTGGGCGCGTAGGAGCAGGAAGGCGTTGGAGGAGTTGCCCAGGGTGAAGATGACGATCACCGCGGCAAACCACTTGAAGCTGGAGCTCAACGGACCGGAGCGCTTCGCCTCGGCTAAAGTCCGCTTGAGGGTCCTGATCTCGCGCACGAAGAAGATGAGGGAAACGGCGACGAGTGCCGGGATCACCGAGAGCAAAAATACCATCCGAACGTTGCCGTTGAAGATGTAGAGTACGAGCACGGCCAGAAGCGGCCCGCCTGCAGCGCCCAGGTTGTCCATGGCGCGGTGGAATCCGAACCCAAGCCCGCGGCGCTTTTTAGAGATGGACTCAGACAGCAGCGCGTCCCGCGCCGGGGTGCGAAGCCCCTTGCCCATGCGCTCGGCAAAGCGCAGCGCCAAAACCTCGCCCCAGTGACCGGCTAACCCCAGGAACGGCTTGGAGATAGTGGAAACAGTATATCCTGCGAGAACGAACAGCTTGCGGTGTCTGAGCCGGTCGGAGAGCCAGCCGAAAGCGGCCTTGCCCAAGGCGGCGGTGGACTCGGCTATGCCCTCTATAACCCCCACCAGGAGGTTACTGCCGCCCAGGGAACGGATGAAGCCGGGCACCAACGGGTAGATCATCTCGGTGGATAGATCGGTGAAAAAGCTCACGAAGCTCAAAAGGTAAAGGTTGCGGCGTCCGCCTTGTGGCGGAGCAGAGCGGTTTTGGAGGGAGGAGGTCGATTCCTTCATACCGGCTAATTATACGCCAGTGGAGGGGTTGTCAATTATCTTTCGCCGGCCTTTTCCATGGTCAACACATCGTTACCAAGTGAGAGGGGGCATCGAGGAGGACTACGTGGAAGAGAGAGAAGTCATCATCGAGGCAATTGTAGCCCCTTTTGCCTGAAGACAAGCTTTACTGAATGCCGTTCCCCCTCCCTGGTGGAGGGGGATAAAGGGGGAGGGGATGCGTACAAATCTATGTCGGCATAACAAATCTGAAACACTCATAACCATCTCTAGGCGCACGAACTACCTCGGCTTGACATTCCCCACATGACATCTATACTTTCCTACACAAGACGCCTTGTGCACATGCGGTGGTAACTCAATGGTAGAGTAACGGCCTTCCAAGCCGTTGGTTGCGGGTTCAAGTCCCGTCCGCCGCTTTTTATTTACCCCACAAGATACGCGTCTCGCGTGGAGACCCCGAGTAAACCGCTCCGAGCCATCCTCGATCATGTTTCCACATAGGGATGTAGAAGCGCTCGCTGTCCTGCGGATAGAACCGCAACTCTCCCACTCCTTGACCATACGAAGGATGCCATTTGGGGTCCCCGCGTGGAGACGGAGTATCCCTTTGGGGTGTACGATGCCCTCTCATTGCAATACCTCTTTCAACACCTCCCGCCCCTGGTAACGATCTGCTGGACAATCTACAAGATAACCTTGACAGATTATCAAGTTCAGCTAAGATAAAAGGTCGGGAGGTGGCCGCAGGGTGACGTGGGATTGCGGGAATAGGTCCCCTCCCGACAACTTACCCCCAGTTAATGCTCATTTTACCCTACCGGGCAAAAGATTGCAAATGAAGATGTCGCTATGGTTTCTTGGCAATAAACAACATCTCACCTTACACCCTCAAATCTACTTCCTTAGCTTTTTGGGGGGCTTAAAATGGTTAGGCTTTCCTGACGATGAATAGCATTTCCCCATCGTGCCTGAATTCAGACCGCTCATAATCGCCGTAGATGGCCTCAACCTCCAGTCCAGCCTTCTCCAGGAGCAGCTCTGTCTCGAATCGCCATAAGTAGCGTACCGGGAATTTCCATACCTTTCGTTTGAGGTTGCCGTCTTTATCTACCAGATCATAAGTCCTTTCCACGTGGATCATCTGGTTGACGTGGTCGTGCCTGGTTACCTCGGTACGGGTCAGTGCGCCGTCAGTGGTCTGGGTGGTGCCGAGATGGTTGCACAGCTGCTTATGAACCAGCCGTTCGTAAGAGGGCGCGAAGAGCGAGAGCACGAACCGACCTCCAGATTCAAGATGAAGGTAGTGTTGACAAACAACTCCGGTTAGATAGACTCACGCGTGGAGGCATCCTCACTAAAGGTTCTTGTACTTGCAGGGCCCGGTACAAACTGCGACGCGGAGACGCTATTCGCGTTTCGCTATCTGGGGTGTGAAGCCGAGGAGGAGACCCTGCGTATGCTCTCCCGACATCCTGAAAAACTTGCCGAGTATCAAATCTTAATCTTACCCGGCGGGTTCACCTACGGCGACTACGTGGGGGCCGGGATGCTTTTTGCCGCGGATCTGCGTCACGCTATAGGCGATGAGATATTGAGGTTTCTTGCGGAAGGAAAGTTCATCTTAGGCATCTGCAACGGGTTTCAGGTTCTTGTTAAAAGCGGGCTCTTGCCTGCTTTCGAGAAACCGGTCGAGAAGCCTTCAGTCACCCTGGAAGCGAACAAGTCACTGAAGTTCGAGGATCGCTGGGTACATCTGAAGCCTGAAGGCAAGAGCTTTTGGACTCGGGGTTTATCCAAGATCATCACCCTGCCTGTGGCGCACGCCGAGGGGCGCTTTCTTGCCCGTGACAAGAAGGTTCTGCATCGTTTGCAAGCTGAAGATCGGGTGCTTCTTCGCTACTGCGGTGGGGACGGCGGCTCACCCAAGTATCCTGAGGACCCAAACGGGTCCGATGATCACATTGCGGCGATCACCGACTCCACCGGCCAGGTTATGGGCATGATGCCTCACCCCGAAAGGTTTGTTTTGCCCCAGCAGCATCCGTCTCACACGCGTGGGGAGTTTAACGGCAAACCTCACGGATATCTGCTTTTAGCCAATCTTGTGAAGGAAGCCTGCAGCCGATTCAGCTAGGCGCTGTTGAGAGAGGTCAAGGTAGTTTGCTGTAGATATAAGTGAGGACGCCATCACCATCTCTAAAAAACAGGCGGGGGGGTCTAAAGGGCTAAGGGAGTTGCGGGGCATTGTATCCTTAGATGTTCTGGAGCGTTAGCTCCAAGTAATAATGAGAATACCCTATGAGATACAATAAGTATCTCAAGGGGCAGGCTCTACCCCGAAGGGGTACGGGGTGTTGCGGGGTGTTACGGGTGTTATGTTGGGTATGTAGGCGGCGGCGCGGATTGATCCGGCGCATCCAGAAGATGCAGGAACGTATGAGTGATCTCCTTAGCCGCCAGCTTGATGTGAAGGAAGATGATGCCCAGTTTGACGTTTTCGTCTGTTACCACCACCAGTACGTTATCCTGACCGGTGTTGGTTATGATGGTATAGCCCCTATCGCCTTTCACGTAGACCTGTTGAAGCCTCCCGTGCTGGAACTCCTGGACAGTCTTGTCGCCAAGCCCCAGAAGGGTGGCGGCTATGGCGGCTACGTCGTCGTCGTGGGTATTCGGAGGCATGGCCGAGGCGAGCATCAGCCCGTCCATACTTACCACTGCGGAGGCCTGAATCTCAGGGGCAGCCTGGTTGAGCCTTGATAGAATACCCCGCAGTTTTCCTTCTAGTCCAAGCATTTATCCTCCACTTTTGAGAACTCACTATATCGAAGTATACCTGCTTTGTCAAGTGGGGCTTTCAGGTTTCCAGACCGGGATGTTTGGACGTCCGGTGAACGAACCCTATCCCAAACGATACTGATCCGGGTGACGGTCATGGAATAGATGGTTTCGGGGTGTAACATGTTTGTCTCCGGCAAGTGAAGGATCAATCTCTGCCGTTATCAGCGCCTCCTCCTTCTCGAGTGAAGCCAGAATCTCTCCCTTGACACCCAGTATTCGGCTCTGGCCGATGAAACGCAGCTCTTCTCCCCGGCTTTGTTCCGCGCCGATGCGGTCTGAGAGCAGATAGTAGACGTGGTTTTCAATCGCACGTGTTACGGCGGCTCGAGGGCAGTAGGGCAGTACAAGGTTGGCAGGGTGGCAGATGATCTCGGCCCCTGCGAGTGCCAGGGAGCGTGCGGACTCCGGGAATATCCAGTCAAAGCAGACCATCATGCCGATCCTGGCTTCGCCCAGATCAAATACAGGAAAGCCCAGGTTGCCGGGTTCAAACACCTCCTTCTCCGCATCGAAGAGATGCACCTTGCGGTAAGTGCCCAGGTGTCCTTGTGGAGAAAAGAGCACCGCCGAGTTGTAAAGAATCTCTCCCTCCTTCTCAGCCACACCGCAGACTACATGCCCGCCGATCGTTCCGGCAAGTTCGGCAAGGAACCCGCTCGTTTGGCCTCCTGGAAAGGCCTCTGCCAGTGGGGCCAGCTCCTGTTTGGCGCGGAAGAGATAGCCTGTTGTTGCCAGTTCGGGCAACACAAGCAGATCAAGTTGCGCGCTTCCGCACAGCTTTCCGATTTTTCTAAAGTTGTACTCCTTATCACCCCGGATCGGTGCAAACTGCAGGAGGGCTACACGCATCGGCTTAGAACCATCAGTCAAGGAAGCGGATAAGTCCCTGGGTCCAGGCGGCGCGTATCTCATCAATTGAGGCGGTAGCCACCGTGCGGCGACCATCGTCGGTAAAAACAAGGCGCTGGTCTGCGGTTGTCTCGCCTATCTGAGCAAAGGCTTCTCCTGCCATGATTTTCTCGAACTCCATAGCGTCGGCTTCTTGAACCTCAACAAGTATTCGACTCTGACTTTCAGAGAAGAGAAGGTAGTCGCCGCGCTTGACGGGTTCCGCAACCGGGACGGCACCGAGGTGAACCCTTGCGCCCATCTCACCCCCCAGGCACATCTCAGCCAGCGCCACCCCCAGGCCGCCGTCGGAAAGATCGTGTGCCGCAAGCACAAGAGCGGCGCGTATAGCACGTTCGATCCTGCGGTAGCGCTTGCGTGCTCTCTTCATGTCGACCACTGGCACCCTCGTGCCCAGCTTCTTGTGCATGCGCAGATACTCCGAGCCACCCAGCTCTCGACTTGTCTCGCCTACAAGATAGATGCGCGAGCGCGGTTGCTTGAAGTCGCTTGTGATGGTTTTGTGGACGTCGCGTACAAGGGTCAGGCCCGAGATAAGAAGGGTGGTGGGTATGTTTATCTTTCCGTCCCTGGCAGAGGTAAAGAAGTTGTTAAGGCTGTCCTTGCCCGAGATGAATGGCGTTGTGTAATTGCGGATTGCGTCCCTGCATGCCTTTGCGGCTTGAAGGAGTTCGTAGAGTATGCGTTCGTCCGAGGCGTCGCCTGCGCAGAAGTTATCCAAGAGGGCGATGCGGTCCAGGCGGCCTCCGACCACGATCAGGTTGCGGATCGCCTCGTCTATTGCCGCGGCAGCCGAGGCGTAGACGTCGATAAGGGCGTAACGCGGGGCAAGACCTGCGGCAACCGCGACCCCTGTATCGTCGTTCAGCAAGGGCTGAATAACGGTTGCGTCCGATGGCGCGTCCTGCCTGACGCCTACAAGCGGTTTGAGCACGGTCGCGCCCTTGACCTCGTGGTCGTACTGCCGGATCACCCATTCCTTGGAGGCGACGTTGATCTGACCCAATAGACGCAGAAGCGTCTGCCCCAGATCCCGGGGCACCAGCACATCGTTCTCCTTGCGCTCCTCTGGCTGCGGGGTTTTGAGATTATAGCTCCTTGAAGGCAGCCCGTTGTGCAGAAAACCCATATCGAGAGCCGCCACTTCTTTTCCCCTATAACGCAGCCTGAGTATCTTGTCGTCGGTGGCCTCACCGATCACGACTGCCTGGATTCCTATCTCGTCTGCAGTGCTCATGAACTCCGCCACCTTCTTTGGCTTTACGAATATGAGCATGCGTTCCTGTGACTCGGAGACCCATATCTCGTGGGGCGCAAGACCGGCATGCTTCAGTGGTACGCGGTCCAGCTCGACCACGCAGCCTTTGTTTTTGGTCATCTCGCCCACTGCGGAGGAAAGTCCTCCCCCGCCGCAGTCGGTTATCGAGGCGATCAATCCCCGATCCCTTGCCGCTATCACAAGGTCGCGCAGGAGCTTCTCCTCGATAGGGTTGCCTATCTGGACAGCGGAGCCGTGCTTGGCATGTGAGGAGCCGGCAAGCGAGGTGGAGGCAAAGGTCACCCCGTGCATCCCGTCCCTGCCTGTACGCGCACCTGCAAGGATTATTGCGTCCCCTTTGGAGACCTTCTTTGCAACCTTTGTTTTCGGAATGATGCCCAGGGTTCCGCAGTAGACCAGCGGGTTTGCAAGGTAGAGCTCATCGAAGTAAAGAGCACCTGATGCAGTGGGGATGCCCATCCGGTTTCCGTAGTCACGGACCCCGCTCACAACTCCTTCAAGGATGCGGCGCGGCGGGAGCACCCCCTTGGGAAGCTTGCGCGAGGGGAAGCCGGGTGGGCCGAGACAGAAAACGTCGGTGTTGAGGATAGGATCTGCTCCCTGACCCGTACCCAAAGCGTCGCGGATCACTCCTCCAATCCCGGTGGCGGCTCCGCCGTAAGGCTCGATCGCCGAGGGATGGTTGTGGGTCTCAACCTTGAACGCCAGTGCTGCGTCAGCAGAAAACTCCACCACCCCTGCGTTGTCGGAGAACAAAGAAAGGCACCAGGGATGATTGAGCTCCTGCGAAGGTTTCATGATGGTTTCTGCAAGCAGGTTGGAGAAGCGCTCGCCTTCAACCTCAAAGGCGGCGTTGAAGGTCTTGTGCACGCAGTGCTCTGACCAGGTCTGGGCCAAGGTTTCCATCTCTGCAATGGTCGGCTCGCGTCCGAGCTTTGCGAAGTGATCCCTTATCGCCTTTATCTCGGCAAGATCGAAGTGCCAGTCTCGTTTGGTGGAAAGCTCGAGAAGTTCTGCGTCTGAAAGCCCGGCAAGCTTGATTTCCTCTATCTTGAATCTCGTCCCTCTGTGTCTTGGGAAGGGTTCTTCGCCCCTTACGGCCAGATGCTGGATCAACGGGTTGAAGAGATGGCGTTCCGCAAATCGCACAAGCTTTGCGCGGGGCACCGACGCCGGGAATAAAAAGCGCGTTGCCCGGCGAACGTCATCCACCGCTATCTGCCGGTTCTTAAGGTGGTTTAAGACCCAGTTGGATTCAGGGTCACTCACCCCAGGATGGTACCATACCTCAAGAGCGCGCATACCCGCGGGCTGGGACCGACCGAAGCAGATCTTCTCACTTACCGGGTCTCGGAAAAGCCCCGAGGCAAACCCCTCGATCTGGCTGCGAGTAAGCTTGGATTTAAGGAAGTAGACCCGTATGACGGAAAGCCCCTTTGAGGAGAGCCCCTCCTCTGAAAGCAGACGTGCCAGACCCTCCACCTGAGGATCGGCGCCTTTCTTTGAAACCTCGATCCTGTAGATCACCACGGATGATAACCCAATGAATCAGGATGTCAATACGTCAAGTCCTCCTCTCGCCCTTTGGACGAAAGATCGGAGCCAAGTAGGATAAATCGAAGTCTGTAGAGGATAAATCGTCAGGTTTCAATGGAGTTCTTCAACTAATTCGTTATCCTTAACTTTGATTATTGGCGCGTGGTTGACACTCAGCTGGCCGCACCTATAATTAAATTCCAAAGCGAGGATGGCGGAACAGGCAGACGCGCTGGATTTAGGATCCAGTGGGGTAACCCATGGGGGTTCAACTCCCCCTCCTCGCATGGGTATACTTTGTAATGAAAGGAAAGAATTAAAGTGGAAACGAACGTGGTTCACAAGGCGGATTGGCTTCTTGCAATCGAGGGCAAGGTTGAGCCTGATGAGGTTCGTGCCGAGCGCGAGAAGCTCTTGCGCCGGTTCACTCGCAGGGTAAAGCTGCCTGGATTCAGGCCGGGCAAGGCGCCAGTGTCCATTGTGGCGGCAAAATACGAAGAGGACGTCAAGGTCGAGCTGGTCGAGGAGTTCGCCTCCCGCGCCTACAGTGAGGTGCTAAAGGAGGCTAAGATCCGTCCGCTTTCCCAGGGACGCCTGACGCATTGGAACTTTATAGAGCAAGACGAGCTTCGGTTTGAGGTCGAGGCAGAGGTGATGCCTGAAATCCAGGTTAAGGGATACCGCAAACTAAAGCTGGAACCGGTTCCTCAACCATCGAAGGATGAACTTGTAGAAAAACACATAGAAACGTTGCAGGAACGCGCCGCTCGTTTCGAACCGGTGGACCGGGAGACAAGGGAAGGCGACTACGTGCGCTGCGACTACTCGGTCTACCGCGACGGAAAGAAGCAGAACAAACAGACAGGGGTGCTTGTGAAGATAGGCGACCGGGAGAACTTACCCCAGATAAACGCCGCTTTGATTGGCAAGAAGGCGCATGAGATCGCGGAAGCCGTGGTAAGATACCCTGACGACGCGGGCGAACTTGCCGGGAAAGAGGCTACCTTCAAGTTCTTTATCCACGAGATCAAGGAACGCCGCCTGCCTGAACTCAATGACGAGTTCGCCAAGGAGACTGGTTTCGAGACGCTTCAGGCGATGCGCTCAAGGCTGGCCTCAGACGCAGCCGAGGAAGCCGAGCGGATAATGAAGGAGCGGCGCGAGGATCAGATATTTGCCCAACTTCTGGAGCTGCATCCGTTTGATCCGCCTCCCTCGCTGGTAGCCGAACGTACCCGCTACCTCCTGGCGCGCCTTCGCATCCCGGATACACCCGAGGCGCGTCAAGAAGTCGAGTCCAAGGCGGCAGAACACGTCAGGCTCGACATCATCCTTGAGGCGATTGCTGAAAAGGAAGAGATCAGCGTCTCCGATGAGGAGCTTGAGGCCTGGTTCGCCGAGCGCGCCAAGCGGATTGGGATTCCCTTGCCGCAGGCGCAGGCCCTGTGGAGACGTGATGCGGCAATCGAGGAAGCGCGCAGGCGCAAGATCATTGATTTTCTACTCGAACAAGTAGCCGAAGGAGGTTTAATTGTATATCCCGATAGTCATTGAACAAACTGGCCGCGGCGAGCGGGCCTACGACATCTACTCGCGGCTCCTGAAGGACCGCATCATCTTCCTTGGCTCGCCGGTGGACGATAACGTCGCCAACCTGGTTATCGCCCAGCTTTTGTTCCTGGACGCCGAGAACTCCCAGAAGGACATCAACCTCTACATCAACTCCCCTGGCGGCATCGTTACCTCAGGATTCGCCATCTACGACACGATGCGCTACATCAAGTCAAACATTATGACCATCTGCGTTGGGATGGCCGCATCAATCTCGGCGGTGCTTTTAGCCGCAGGCAAGAAAGGCAAGCGCTACGCCTTGCCCAACTCGCGCATAATGCTGCACCAGCCCTCCATCTCAGGGCTTTCAGGGGTGGCCGCAGACGTGGAGATCCACGCAAAGGAGCTCCTGAAGTGGCGTCAGAAACTGAACGAGATCCTTACCGAAACCACCGGTCAGGATATGGAGAGGATCAAGCAGGACTCCGACCGAGACTACTTCATGAATCCTGAAGAGGCGAAGGCCTACGGCTTGATTGACGAAATTCTGGAACCTGCCCATGAGCGAAAAGAATCAAAAAAAGCCTAGCCGCGACATAGCCTGTTCGTTTTGCGGCCGGCCAAAGCAGGTCGTGAAGCGCATGATCTCAGGCCGGAGCGGTCACATCTGCGATTCGTGCGTCAAGCTGTTTGCAGGTGTCATCGAGAATGAGGAGCGGGCCGAGCAAACGCTTTCTCTTACCAATCTGCCCACACCTGCCGAGTTCAAGGCGCATCTCGACAACTACGTGATCGGTCAGGAGCGGGCAAAGAAGGTGCTTTCGGTAGCGGTCTACAACCACTACAAACGCTTGATTACAAGGCGCAAGGGCGTTGAGATCGAGAAGGCAAATATCCTTTTGATCGGACCTACAGGCGTGGGCAAGACCCTTTTGGCCCAGACCATGGCGCGGCACCTGAACGTACCCTTCTCGATCTCCGACGCAACCCCTTTAACCGAAGCGGGTTACGTTGGGGAAGACGTTGAGAATATCATACTCAGACTTCTGCAGGCCGCCAACTACGACCTTGAACGCGCACAGCAGGGCATCATATATCTTGATGAGATAGACAAGCTGGGCCGGCGTTCCGACTCGCCCTCTATAACCCGCGACGTATCCGGAGAAGGAGTCCAGCAAGCTCTCCTTAAGATCATAGAAGGAACCGTGGCAAACGTCCCGCCCAGAGGTGGACGCAAGCACCCGGAGCAGCAGTTCATACCGGTAGATACCCGCGGCATACTCTTCATCTTCGGCGGGATGTTCGACGGCCTGGTGCCAATCATCCGCTCACGCCTTCGCAAGACAGCCATAGGCTTCGGTGTTCAACGCGACAGGGTGGAGGACCTTTCAGACGACGAGATACTTGCCAAGGTGGAGCCCGACGATCTGATTCACTACGGTCTCATCCCGGAACTCGTGGGACGCATCCCGGTTGTCGTATCACTGACGTCCCTTGATTACGCCGCCCTGGTGCGCATCCTTACCGAGCCGCGCAACGCGATCTTGAATCAATACCAGCACTACTTCGATATGGAGGGTATCAAGCTGCGTTTTACGGACGCGGCTCTCGAGGCTGTAGCCCGGCGGGCCACAAAACGCGGCTCGGGCGCCAGGGGCCTGCGCTCCATAATGGAGCAGACCATGCTCGACATCATGTTCGAGCTGCCCGACCGCAAGAAGAAAGGATACGTTGAGTGCGTGATAGGCACCGAGACCATCACCAACGGCAAGCCGCCCAGGTTCCGCAAGCCTGCAGCCAAACGCAAGGCGCGGTAAC
>JAYELY010000222.1:0-2374 GCA_034717795.1 Caldifarciminota bacterium | reverse complement strand
CGAAACCTAAATCCACTAAGCCAAAGAAAAAGTAACCCTCACCCCGGCCCTCTCCCATAGGGAGAGGGAGTGGTTCTCCTCTCCCTTCGGGAGAGGAGTTAGAGGTGAGGGGAATACCTACTTGACTCCTCTGTATCTCAGGCTATAGTTAATCAAAACAAGGAGGCAGTATGCGCAGCGCGGCAATCTTTGCATTAACCCTAACCCTCGGAGTCAACATGAGTTATGCAGGCAGGCTTGAGGGCTTCAACCCGAAAGAAGCCCAGCCCGATCTGGGGCATCGGCTGAATGAAGCAAACCTTGCAAAGCTTGACAGCATCGGTTTCGTCCTGCAGCCTACCGGCTACAAGACCATCTACGACGTCTACTCCGACTACACCGAATCATCCCAGACCCCGATGTTCATCTCAGCCGACCTTTGCTTCCATACCCTGCACCTTATGGTAGACTACACCGTGCGCATAATGGAGCTGGAAGAGCTTTTGCCCAAGCTGGAGCGGCTCACCTCAGGAATGCTCGAGAAGGCCGAAAAGGGCTGGAGGAAATCCAAGGATGATCTAAAGAAGGCGGCCAGGGCCGAGTATATCTACTACGCGGTCGGCGCCCGGCTGCTTGGTCAGGAGGTTGAGCTTCCGAAGGATATAGAGAAGCTCGTCGCAAAGGAGCTTGCCAGGATCAAGGGGCATGCAGGGATTGCCGAGTGCTCCTTTCTCCCTGGAGTCAAGGAAGACTACTCCCAGTACGTTCCTCGCGGGCACTACACGCGGTCGGACGAATTCGAACGCTACTTCAAGGCGATGATGTGGTACGGCAGGCTGCCATTCCACGTTCCCAAAGAAAAGCGCGATCCCCTCCTGCCTTTCCAGACGGCAATTCTCCTATCCATGCATCTTGAGGGCGATGTCAATCTAACCCAGCTCTGGGAGGAGATATACGAGCCGACCGCGTTCTTCTTCGGCTCAGCAGAGGATATAACACCCGGGCTATTGCTTGAAGAGGCGCGGGAGTTCTTCGGCAAAGAGGTAACTACCGATATGATCGAAGACGAGACAAGGTTAAGAGAGCTCGCAGCTTACCTTTGCGAAAACATCAAGCCCAGGATCATTTCCGAGTTCGCCCCTTCCGGCCCGTCTGATGCACCGATCGAGGCGCCTTTATCCACCCGGTTCATGCCCCAGCGCTTCGTGCCCGACTCCTACATCTTCAGCCAGCTTGTTGCGGACCGGGTAACCGCCTACCAGGGGAGCAGTGACCCCGGGCCCTTCACCTGGGGGATGACCCAGCTTGGCCCGATGCGGGTCTTCCCCAGAGGCCTTGACGTGATGGCCGTTCTTCGCTGGAACCAGGCTCTGAAGATCCTCAAAGATGAAGGCGATACCGAATACGCGGGATACGACGAGCAGTTCGAGAAGATGGTCCGCTGGTATGCCGAGCTCTCGCCTCAGGAGAAGAGATCATCCATCTACTACCGCTGGTTCGAGCTGTTTGCGACCTACAAACATGCGGATGTCCCTGCGAAGGCGGATGAAGAGGCCTGGGATCGAAAGAAACTTATGACAGCGCTTGCCTCATGGGCCGAGCTTCGCCACGATGCGATTCTTTACGCCAAGCAGAGCTATACCGCCTATCTCACGGCAGCCCCCCCTCCCAAACCTACCCCACTTCTTGCGGCGGCGCTTGAGCAGGCCCCTGTAGTATATGCCCAGACCGCAGAGTGCTCGCGCGTCATTGCTGAGATGGTTTCCGATGAGGAGATAAGGGGCGTCTATTCAAGATTCGCACAAACCATGGACAGGACCCGTGAACTGGCCAAAAAAGAGAGCCTCTCTCCTGAAGAACACGAGTGGCTGTGGAATCTGCCCTCCCTGCTTTCCGGACTGCAGCACCGTCTGAAGTACAAGGCGCAAAGCACCGAGACCGATGAACACATGGCGCTGGTGGCAGACGTGCACACCGACCCGAACTCGGGACAGGTTCTTGAGGAGGCAACCGGCTCCCCGGCAAGGCTTTACGTTCTGGTCGAGATCGACGCCAAGCCCTACGTAGCTCAAGGTGCGACATATACCTACTACGAGTTCAAGCAGCCGATGTCGGATCGTTTGACGGATGAGGCGTGGCAGGAGATGCTGGGGCGAGACCAGGCCCCGGCCAAGTCTGGCTGGACGAACGCGCTCTTCGGCAAGTAAGATCAAGAATACTTACGGTGCATGGGACGTAAGCTTTTAGCGCTCCTTGTCTTTGTTCAGTCCCTTTCGTCAGGAAGCTGGGCGGTTGGGATTGGCGGCGGAAGCAGTCATTACCTTGCGCGGCAGTATCCCAGCTCCTACCGGTTTGAGGATCTGTCTGCAATCGAGACCGGGTGGCGGGTTGAGGC
>JAYELY010000221.1:0-12239 GCA_034717795.1 Caldifarciminota bacterium | reverse complement strand
CCGCCCAATCGACAAGAAAATCAAGCTCTGGGGTGCTAACCTCAAACAGATCTCGCAGGGAGGCGTGCGAGGCAAAAAGAAGCCTTCCCATGGTGGGATGATCGTTCTTTTCAAGCGCCTCTACCGCGGCGAGTACGCGCGCGTTCTCACCCACCACATGTCGAACGCGGGCGAAGATCTCCGGCGGGAGAAAAGATGAAACATGGGGAAGGTCCGATTGTGAAAGCCCGCTCAAGGATGTGAGCTTTCGCTCAGGGAACCTTGTCTGAATCACTTCCAGCGCCTGTTCGCATTCCCGGCGCCGCTCATTGTACCCGCTCGTACCGAGTGTCCGCTGTACTCTACTATCGACAATGAAGAGGCTCGTCCCGCGGAGGCAAAGCGGGATGTAGCGATGGACCAAGGCCGAGGTATCTAGCAAAAGCGCGTTTCCTTCTCGCCCGAAATAGGATGCATACTGATCCATGATCCCGCATTTGGTTCCAATGAACTCGTTTTCGACCCGCTGGCAGAGTTTGACAAGCTCGAGCTCATCAATCTCAATTTTATATAAACGGGTAAGCCCCACCGCCAGCGCGATCTCCAGCGCGGCGGAACTACTCAACCCGGCTCCCATAGGAACATTTCCCGTGATTGCACCATCGAATCCGTACGGCAACTTACCAAACCTGGAGAGTTCAATCAGGACACCTATGAGATAGTCCCCCCAGCCACCGGTGAGCGAGGCGCGTGCAAGTGGGAGCTTAGCTCTGAACTCATCCCTAAATGCATTGGCATAAACCCGAATCTTCAGGTCGTCCCTGGGGCGGAGCGCCAGCTCCGTCGTTCGGTCAATGGCAAACGGGAGGACATATCCCCCGTTGTAATCCGTATGCTCTCCGATCAGGTTGACCCGTCCCGGGGCACGGGTGACGATAGGGGCTTCACCTGATTCAAAGCGATCTATAAGGAGTTGAGAGCTTTTCTTTATCAACATTTAATCTGTAAGGATAGTCGGTCGGGGATGCCCATTCACGGTGACCATCGGCCAATCGGGATCGTGGGTGAGATTTTCAAGGCCCTCTTCGGTGAGAAGGAAGGTATCTTCCACCTTCGCCCCGGGGAGGGAGGGATTCCACGCTAGGCACATCCCGATGGCAAGCTGAGTTTTCTCCCCTGGAACCCCGAGGATTTCGCGCGGCCGATACCCAGCGATACCTCCCTGGTGGTGTTCTTCAAACGCTTCCAGGCGCCCGATCTTTCGATAGGCTTTCTTGATTGCTTCAACTACCTCTCCTAGACGCGCTCCAGGGACGCTTGCATCGAGGGCCTTTGCTTCCATGTAGAGAACCTTCTCGTATAGTGAGAAAACTCTCGGTTGGTTCCAAACACGGATCCGGGTGAGGTTGATTACCAGCCCGCCGCGCCGGCCACAGACAACCCCCATCGCTGCTCCGTTCAACAGGTAGTCCTTGGGTAGGGGATGGCGATATTGGAACATCCTCTCCTCACCGGCAGTGAGAAGGACGATCGGTTGGATTTCCCGCTCATAAAGCATCGCTGCGATATGACTAGCCAGCGCACGCTCCGTCCAGTCGGGCCTTGCCGCACGCATCACCCCCTCTAACGCCCTTGCTGCATCCCTGCCCAGGGAGCGGAGACGCCGTTGCTCATCCGAAGAGAGGACCAAGCGAAGTTTGGTAAGATCGTGATCGAGGTCGTTTGGACGTTGCATCCGCGGCGCGGTGTACCACGGGTGGGAGACGATCTCTAGGCCGGTTGCCTCCTCTTCCACGAAGCGGGAGGCCTCAATCTGAGAGCTGTGAACGCGCACCTTCTTAGCCTCGATCTCAAGCCATCCCACCCCCTCTCCGATCGCCACCGTGTTGTCCCCGCCCCCGGTGAGCCAGGCGAAGTTCTCCGGCCGGTAGAGGAAGAAACGGGTGAATCCACACTCTTCCATGTACTGGAAAAGCCGATCACACGCTACCTCGTTCATCCGCCCATCTCCCGTAGCTTTCGCACTGTGTCCGCCGGAAGAATGTCAGCGGCAAACGCCCCTACGCCAAGTTTGGTCACTGCCAGATATTTTAACTTTCCCGCTGTCCGCAGGTGTGAGTAAAGCTCTACATAAAGTCCGAAAGGTGGTAACACTAGACTCTCCATACGCTGATTCCATAGGCTTCCACCACCGGCCCGCCTAGGAGAAAATGCGCATCCTTAGGAGCCGGGGCGCACTGGGGGTGAGGGGCGTAGTTGAAGGCGAAGGTAAGCCCTCCCCGCTGACGAAGCCTGAGCCCCTTGGAAAGAAGGGTGAGTTCAAGCTCGGCTTCCTGAGCCAGCTGTTTAAGATAAGCTTTTAAGAACTTAAACTTAAGGCTAGGCCAGAAGGCCAGGTAATGCCGGTTTCCATGGCGGTAGATTGCTCCCTTGCCGTTGGCGAAGCGGGCCACAGGCTCGAGCGAACTCTCCACCCATTCCTTCCAAACCCCCACTTGGTAGGTTTTACTATCCCAACGCAGTTCTTCCTCAAGGTTCGGTCGGAGGCTTTCCACCCGCACCACCTTAAGCGGAAGCAGTTCCTGCAAAGGACCAGGGGGAAGCGTGGAGGGGATTTGGAAATTCTCGGTCTTGCTGCCACTGCGCGGGCCTAGGACCAGGGAGCCTTGGAAGTCTCGAAAGGCCTCAAGGACTTCCTGCCGGACAATCGGCAGGCTGGGTACTACTACAAGCCGGTAGCCCTTCAGGCTGGCCCCAGGTGGTACTATATCGATGTCTAGCCCTAAGCTCCGCAACACACTGTAAAAGGTGTAAACAAGGTCTAAGTAACTCCACCCTGCCCCTTGTGGCTGAATCTTGTAAACCCAGTCAGCTTCGTAGTCAAAAAACAAAGCCACCGGAGCCTGCTGGGTAGGAGGAAGCTCAAGACGAGCCAGTTCCTCGGCTACCTGCCTGACCTCAAAGAAGCCTATGTCCGGCTCGTAATCCGGTCGGTTGAGCCCGGCGTGCATCTGTTCCTGAGCGAAGGGAACCTGCCGCCAACGGAAGTAGGACACGATCTCGGCCCCGTGGGCCAATGCCTCCCAGGTCCATAGCCTAACCATTCCCGGCGCTGGGGATGGGTTATGGGGAGCCCAGTTTGTCGGGCCCGGCTGCTGCTCCATCACCCAGAACCTTCCCCGACCTATGCTGCGGTAAAGATCATGATGAAAAGCCGCTAGGTCAGGATGGCTGGCACGGGAGTAGAAGGACTTCTCCTCCTCGCAGAGAGGCATCAAATCGGTTGAACCCAAAGGGTAACTATCCCAGGTGGCAAAATCCAAGTCCTGAGCCAACACAAAGTGGTCAAAATCAGTAGAAAAATCCTCAAAATTATGGGTGACGAATTTGCCTGGAGAATTCCTGCGCAAGATTTTTACCTGTAAGTTATTATAGCTTCTTACTTGATCAGAAGCAAAACGATAATAATCTAAGAGGTGGACTGGATTAGGTCGAGCTACAGTGAGGTTTGGTAACTCGATCTCGTCGAAGTCACGATATTGTTGGCTCCAAAACACTGTACCCCAAGCACTGTTGAGCTTTTCCACCTCATCATAGCGTTGGCGTAGCCAGGTTTGAAATGCCTTACGGCAGCGGGGGCAGTAGCAGTGCACAGTATCGTGACAGCCGTACTCGTTATCAACCTGCCAGCCAGTGACTGCAGGGTGCTTTCCGTAACGCTCAGCCAACAAAGTCACAATGCGGCGGGTCTCTTTACGGTAGACAGGACTGGAGAAGCAGTAGTGTCGTCTTGAACCGAACCTTCGCACCTGCCCCCCCCGATTCACCGGCAAGATTTCAGGATAACGGTCAACAAGCCATCTTGGAGGAGCAGCAGTAGGGGTACCGATGACCACCTTGAGCCCCGCCTTGCCAAGGATCTTCAGCGCATCGTCCAACCAACCCCAGTTCAATTCGCCCGGACGCGGTTCCAGGCATCCCCAAGCGAACTCTCCAATTCGTACATAGCTAATCCCGAGCTCGCACATCCGTCGCGCATCTTCCTCCCAGCGCTCTTTAGGCCAATGTTCGGGATAGTAGCAGACTCCTAACACCAACGCCTCCTTTTGAGGGGTTGGCCCCTAGGGCCACCAGGAATGGACTTCTCACTGTTTTCATGTGTATGGATATAGATCACCATTTTTCGGTCCCTTCTCAGCCTTTCGTGGCACCCATTGTCAGTCCACCGATAAAGTATCGTTGCAGGGCGAGGAATACCACCATGGTGGGCAGTGCCGCTAGCATGGCCCCCGCGACGACCAGAGGCCAGTTCGTAGCGTAGCGGCCCATCAATGTAGAAAGCCCTGTAGTAACCGGCTTGAACACATCGCGGCGCACCAAAACCAACGCCCAGAAGTAATCGTTGAATATCCACGTGAATTCCAACGTAGCCAGTGCAGCTAATGAAGGCAGAGTGAGAGGCAGGGCAATTCTCCGATACATTATCCATTCTGTTGCGCCGTCGACTCTTGCTGAATCGAAGAGAGAGGCCGGAATTGTCCGCATGAAGTTGCGCAGAACGAACACGCCAAACCCCAGCTGAAATGAGGTATGGAAGAGAATGAGACCCCAATAGCTGTCATAGACCCCGAGTTGATTGGCCAGTTTGAACACTGGCAGCATAAGCATCTGGTAAGGCAATAACATCCCTATTATGAATATATAATACAAACTTTGTCCGTACCGAAGCCGAAAGCGGACCAAACCATAAGCCGCCATGCTCGAAAACAGAAGCATTCCTCCCACTGCGGGAAGCGTTATGATGAAACTGTTCCGCAGGTACTTGCTCATCCCGGCTTGGCTCCAGGCGTTCTTGTAGTTTTGCAGCGTCACGCTTTCTGGAAAGGCCCAAAACCCATATGTGGACATGTCCTCTTGCGTGCGTAACGAGATAAATAGCGCTCCTATCAATGGAATGAGCCACAACAGTGCTCCTATCCAAACTGCGACCAGCATTGTGCGCCTCATTCCGCTTGTTCCTCTTTGACGATCCGGCGCAGATAGATCCAGATGAAAACAAGGCTTATAAGGAAGAGAATCACTCCAATTGCCGAACCATACCCCCACCTGTAGTTGTGGAAAGATTGGATATACATGTAGTTGGCCAATACCTCCGATGAATGGAACGGTCCGCCTCTCGTCATCACATAGACGATGTCGAATACCCTAAGCGCATCGATAATCGTCAAGACGACGACGATGGTCGTCACCGGGGCTAACATGGGAAAGATAATGTGACGAAATAACGTCCACCCTTCGGCACCGTCGACGCGACCTGCCTCAATGACATTGGGATTCAGCGTCTTCAGCCCTGACAGGTACAGGATCATGACGTAACCGACCTGACGCCAAATCCCTGCCCCAATAATCGCCCATAGGACGAGGCGGGGATTGCTCAGCCACCCGATTCGGAAAGGGGCCTCGGGATCGACCTTTGCTCCCAGTGCTGCCAACGCACGGAGAAATCCACTCAATGTACTGTTGAGCAGCCCAGAGGCCGGGTGATAGATCCAGGACCAAACAAGACCAACGACAGCAAACGACAAAACCATCGGAAGATAATAGCATATCTTGAGAAACCTACTGAAACGTATGTTTTCGTTGAGCACCATGGCAATCGCTAACCCGATCGATGTGGGGATAGTGATAAAGGCGACAATCCAGAGGATGTTGTTCTTGAGCGCGGCCCAAAATGCCGGATCTTTAAAAAGCTTACCGAAGTTCTCTACGCCTACCCAGTTGTACGTTGGGGATATGCCATCCCAATGCGTAAAGGACATCAGCAGGGTCTTGATAACCGGATAGATGACCCAAAAACCGTATAAAACAAGCGGCAATCCGATGAATATGAGGACAGTCGTTAGCCTTCTATATGAATAGCTATCTTTCATGAATGAAGTTGAAAGGGATGCTCGCGGAGGCTAAACGCCTCCGCGAGCAGACCGATCGATCTCATTCGCCAAAGTTCTCTTGGCGAGCTTTCTCCAGGTCCTCCAGGATGTCGTCAAGCTGATCTGGGTAAACCATAAACTTGACGAAGTAGTTCATGCCGGTTTCTGCCATGGGTGGGGTCGTATCCCGATCGTAGAACTGAGTCACATACTCAGCTGGCTCGACGACCTCTTCGACCAAGCGGCGTGTAAACCGACCGCTCGGCGTATCTGGGTAAGTGACGTCAGGTCGAGCGACCACATCGTAATCTGCCACGATTTGCTGAGCTTCGCGAGAGGCCAAGAATGCCAAGAAGCGTCCAGCGGGCTCCCGATTGAGCGCGTTGGAAGCCATGAGGTACCCATCGATGGGGACCTCTTCCGAAAGCGGAACATCAGGATCGATGGTCGGGAAAGGGAAAAAGCCAAGTTCCGTCTCCAACCGCTCGGCGGGGTAGCTCTCAGTAATCCAGTTGCCTTGCAGTATCATAGCGGCTTTACCCCGGATGACGAAGTCAGTCGATTGATCCCCAGAGTACGATGTGTGGTTGGAAAGGAAGTAAGGTAGTATCTGCTTCCAATACTCGAAGACTTTGCGGACTTCGGGGCTGTCATAACGGGCCTCGCCGCTCATGAGCCGAAGGTGAAACTCGGGCCCATTGATGCGAAGGTCCAAGTAGTCGAACCAGGCGGCCGCCGTCCAGTTGTATCTCGTACCGATCGAGAGCGGAACGTATCCTGCCTCGTCAATGGCGGCACACACCTCGACAAACTGGTCCCACGTCTGAGGAGGAGTCAAACCGAGTTCCTCGAAGATGTCCGTGCGATAGAACACTGCCCAAACATCCTCCGATAACGGGATGAAGTAGTAGTTGCCCTGGTCCTTGCATGCGTCCTTGATACCCTCGGAGAAGACCTGATCCAGCCCGTATTCCGTCCAGATGCCGCCGATGTCAGCAATGAGTCCCTTTTCAGCAAAGTATCGCAACCGCTCTCCTCCGAACCAGGTTAGTACATCCGGCGGTGCAGAGGAAACTAACCAAACCCGCAATAAGTTTTTGAAGTCCTCGTGAGTAACCACAGAATGTTCGACCTGAATGTCCGGATTATTCTCCGTGAAGAGCTGAACGATCTGGTTGTCCTTTGCTTCCCATACTCCACCGCTCATGTAGGAGTTATAGGAAATTTTCTCTGAGGCAGCGAAAGCGAGTACGCTTGCTGCAAGCATTATTGCAAAAGCTAAGAACACAATACCGAATCCCTGTCTTTTTGTAACCTTACTCATTATACATACCTCCTTAAAGGTAATTTTACCGCCAAACACCTATTATTATATGTTATATTCTATAGATCACCTCCTCTTTCCTTTGGCAAGTCAAAGGCCAGCTATCTCTGTGTTGACTGCCTGGGAATTAACCGGGCTTTCAGAGTGCACTTTTGTAGTTCTCTCTTCTCTTTCTCAATTTTCTTGCTTAAAAGTTTCATGGCCTTTCGTCCTAACTCCCTCTTTGGAATCCGCACCGTGGTGAGGGGAACCTCTAAGCACGAGGAGAACTCGACATCGTCGTAGCCCATAACCGCTATATCTTCAGGGATCTCGAGCCCGACCTCACGGATAGCCTTCATCACTCCGAACGCCACGAAGTCGGAGTAGGCAAAAACGGCTGTGGGCTGCGGCTGTCGGCCCAAAAGGGACTTGGCAACCTTATAGCCGTCCTCCGTCGTGATCGCTCCAGCGCTGAGGATTGACTCATCCAGCTCAATTCCATAGTGATCCAACGCCTTTTGGTAGCCTTGAAAGCGCTCCTTGGCACTTGAAATATGCAACGGGCCATTGATCATCGCAATCCGCTTGTGCCCTAGTTCGATCAGGTGTTCTGTGGTTTGGAAACCGCCCTGGACATCGTCTGTAACGACATAGTCGGTCTCTAGACCGTCAAAATGGCGTCCCAACAGTACGAATGGAAGGCCGGTGCGCTTGAGATCCTCTATCGTCTCTTTACTGGTCTGGACCGGCGTGATGAGAAGCCCATCCACCTGTTCTGCCAGCAAAACCTGGATAGCTTCCTTTTCCTTCTCGTAGTTCTCGTCGGTGTCTTGTAGAACGATGCTGTAATTTTCTTCTCTGGCCGATTCTTCAACACCCTTGACTAAAGCGGAAAAGAAAGGGTTGGCGATGTCAGTGATGACAACACCCACCGTCTGCGTCTTGTTCGACTGAAGCCCCCGGGCTAGCTTATTGGGCCTGTATCCCAGCTTTTCAGCGGCTGACAGAATCGTCTTTCTTGTTTCTTCATTTACATCCGGCTTGCCGCTAAGGGCTCGCGATACCGTGTTAATGGAGACTCCAGCTGCATGAGCCACGTCTCTTATCGTTAGTCTTTCCATTTCCTTTCACTTTTCACTAAACGTTACCGGTAACGTTTATACCATATTTTGTTTGCCTTGTCAACGGGAGGATTACGAGGCCCAAGAGGGAAGAACTTGGCTTGGGGATCGACGCCGGCTGTCGCTTCTGGCCCTTTATCGGTTGAAGTCGTCAATCCTTCGCACCCAAAAGGACTGCACGCAACCGACATGTGCCTTTCTCCAAGCGTACCGCCTCGCCGGGACCGACCTCGCTGCGGGGGGGGGGCACCGTCCACGAACACCTGGGCTTGCCAGGGGAGATAAACAAATGCAGGGGTGGAAATCAGGGCACATATGGAGATCTCAGAATTAGTCATGGTCTGGATCTTATAGAGCTCACTCGGCCCGGTCCGAGTCCGAACCGCGCTACCTCGCGGCCATTCCGGAAGAGGGTAATGCCTTCCTTGGGATCAGCGATAGCGTCGTATACATCGCCGTTCCACTTCTGGTTGATCACCTGCATCTGGGGAAGATCCGGATGGGGCATGATCACCAATTCCTCCCCGTCCCACATTCGCAGGCCAGCTATGTCCACCAAGGCTAGACAGTTGAGCGCGTTGTACCCCATGAGACGGCATGGCCCGACGAAAGAGAGCTCCACTGGATCAGCAAGGGGGTCTAGCGTCTCAGGAAGTATCGGCCCCAAGTTGGCAGTGATAGCCCTGGCCACCCATTGGAAGCCCAATAAGGCGTAGCCTGCCCTGTCCAGGGCCACTCCGACGTAAGCATGTTCCCGCGGCCATGCGCGCCCGTCCCAATACCCGTCACGTCGGAAGTCCGGATTATTCAGGCTTAAGGTGGGAAGGAGTGAGGCAGAGAACTCCGCTGGGTTTCGTAGCCGTTCCAACATCTTGCTGATTCGTTCCGGAATTCGTTCGTAATACAGCCAGTAAAAGGCATCCAGATTACGTGCTACCAACCAAAGTTCGTGCTTCTTCACATCGTAATCGTGATAGAAGGAATCAACATTGCTCCACAGCTTTTGCTCTACCTCTCGGCGAACCCGCTCCATTTCCTCTTGCCAAGGAGTCGGGTCTTCACCCCGCAATTTGGCAAGGTATGCCACTTCGCTCAAACTCCAGAGACGAAACACCTGCTCGTTGATTGCAGTGGTCGGCGCTCTGCCACACTTGATGAAAGGGGAATGCTTGTTGTCCCATCCTGTTTCATACATATGCAGCCAGTCAAGTAAATGATCTCCATTAATATCTCTGATTTCTAGCAAGTGGTTCTCGTAAGCCTTTAATTGTTGCCACAAGGTTCTGGATTGGGTCTGTTCGCCTAAATTTACGTCGAGAATGGACGTATCTCCTGTAGCCCGGACGTACTGGCCCACTACTCGCCCTGGAAAGGGGACACCCTCGGTATGCTCATCCAAGGCACCAATGTGGTCGAAACTAGTAAGCCCGCTGGGATAAAGAGTCCAACTGCAGTGTCCATCCCCTTTTTTATAATTCACAGCACGCTTAAACCAATTGATTATGCTCTCCTTGGCTAATCTCCATTGGTTGGTATAAGATAACGCTGCTGCTTCCTCAATACCGTCATTCGACCACATTCCTACAAATTCACCCCAATCTGCAACGGTTATCGGGCTGCATTGCAGGTACTTGGCCCGGCAAACATCCGTGAGCAGACCATGCCAATTCCATAACTCACTTTTGATTAATTCCTCAGGATAAATATCATGCTTACGCCCACTTGCCTGATTGACGTAGGTCATCGGTGACTCTGGAGCAACTAAAGGGCATGATGCATAGAAGTCGTTCCAAAACTGTCTAGTTTCCGTGCTAAACTTGTCATCATCAGCCAGCACTTTTTCTGCTTCCGCCAGTGCTTCCTCTTTGGTCAGCCCGAAGGAAAAAACTACGTTTAACTCGGCCGATTGTCCAGGATCAATGGAGAACAAAAATCCCAAAACTCCGATGTCACGCCAGGGGCGGTCCATCTCCTTGTTAAGATATGGACTTTCTGTTGGAATGCCAAAGTTTGGGGGATCGATGGCGTATGACTCCACAGGTTGATCGCTTTTGACTATTATATGAAACGGCTCAGAGGGGTCAAAGAAATGCAAACACTCATGTTCAGAATCGTATTCAGCTTCCCTCAGCTCTTTACTAAAAGCGCGTACTGCAAAACGAACTCGTCTATCTTGTAATTCACCTTTCATCGGCCGTGAGAGCACAACTTTGTGAACGAGGGCACGTGAATTCCAAGGAATGTATTCCTCTACATGTCCGCTCAAGAGGGGATGATATTCGCAGTCGAAAGCGACCCTATCCCCTTCATAAGAAATCCTGACTTTGTTCATCCTTTCAAAATTGCCGGCGAAGGACTCTTGGCCCGCAAAATCGTAAACAAAAATGGTTTCTAGCTCAATCAAGGAGAATCTGCAAGTCAGGGTATCCGGCGTAGCAGCGTTCCGGGCCACGATGAATTCTTGGTGAGAAATTCGGTCTCCTAGCTCAACTGTAGAAATTATCCCATTGGAATAGTAAATTCTATCCGCCAAAGGAGATTCAGAAACACATGCCATCCAGGATGACCAATTGGCATCCTTCCTTAAGAAATCTGGGAAAAGCGCCTTTCCCTTTCCCACCTCCTGAGCTGCCGCAGTGATCAGAAATAGAGCAGCTAGTGAAAGGATAGACTTTTTCATTGCTGCCTCCTTTATTTGAAGCCACTTATGGTTATTCCGCCAATGATGCGTTTTTGTGCTAAGAAAAAGAATAGTATTGGCGGGATACTTATTAAGAGTGCAATCGCGCAAAGGTAATGCCAATACGTGAAGTATACACCTCTAAATGCATTTAATCCTAATACAAGGGTATATTTATCTTGGGACTGCAAATATATCAATGGACCAATAAAATCACTCCAAACAGTCATAAACTGCAGGATCGCAACAGTAATCAGGGCGGGCTTTGCCAACGGAAAGTATATCCGCCAATACGCTTGGAAAGTGCTGCAACCATCAATTTTCGCAGCATCATATAAGTCTCGTGGAATCCCCATAAAATATTGTCTGAGCAGGAAAATAAAGAATGCGTTCCCAAAGAAATCAGGAACGAATAGCGGAAAGAATGTGTTTATCCATCCCATGTTTTTGAAGAGTATATAGCGCGGAATCAGAGTGGTGTAATATGGAATCATCATGGTGGCTAACACAAGATAGAAGAGAATCCTCCTTCCAGGAAACCTTAGGGTGGCGAAGGCAAAAGCAATAAAAGGCGAGGAAAGGACAGTACCGGCGACGCTCATAACAGTTATAATAACACTATTCCTGAAGAAAGTTAACCACGGATACATCGTCAATGCTTCCTTGTAATTCTGCCATCGAAACTCCTTCGGAATCAGTCTAGGAGGGTACTCAAATATCGCCCCTTGACCCTTCAACGACGTTACAAAGGCCCAAAGGAGAGGTGCCAGGAAGGTCGCTGACAAAAAGACCAACATGAAATAGATCATCATCCTGCTGCCAGCAGCTTTCCTAAGCTTGTAAATGTTCAAAACGTACCTCCTTTCCTCTATTCAATCCCATAGTGGACCCAAAAGCGGGAAAACACGAAGTTTAAGATCGTAAGGAAAAGGATAATTAAGGTTAACATCCACGAAATCGCTGATGCATACCCCATGTTAAAGAAAGAAAACCCTTGCTGGTAGAGGTATAGAGCGCCAAAGAGCGAGGCGTTTAAGGGAGAGCCTAGACCTCCCGTCCCTCCTCCACCCATTATATACGGTTGGACGAACGTCTGAATGGCGGTGATGGCCCCCGTCACCACGACAAAGAACGTCGTAGGGCTCAACAGCGGCAGCGTGACGTGCCGAAACCTCTGCCAAGCATTTGCTCCGTCAACTGTAGCTGCCTCCCAATATGTCTTT
>JAYELY010000220.1:0-2434 GCA_034717795.1 Caldifarciminota bacterium | reverse complement strand
CCGAGGATTTCCTGACGCGTTATCCCAACTCTGAGTTTTCTTCTCAGGCACGCGACCTGTTGGTTCGGATTGAAAACAAGCTCGCGCGCAAAGAACTTGAGGCGGCCAAGCTGTACTTCAAGTTCAAGGAGTACGAAGCGGCCATAATGATGCTTGAATACACGGTAGGCACTTATCCTCTTGCCAGTAAGGTGAACGCCGAAATAAACTACTACCTCGCCCTCTCCAAAGCCAGATTCGGAGAAGAGGAAGAAGCCGAAGCCATACTTGAAGAGCTGCTTGAGAATCCCAAGTGGTCAAAAAAAGCTCAAAAAGCCCTGGATCGTCTGGCTAAAGATAAATAATGGGACGCATTGGTGTATTCGGGGGCCGCTTCGATCCACCTCACGCAGCTCACCTCATACATGCAAGACTTGTGTTTGAGATGTTTGAACTTGATAAGATTCTATTCATACCCGCCGCGAACCCGCCTCACAAGGAAGTATATGCATCATTCACCGATCGAGTTCAGATGCTCGGGTTGGCAATCGAAGGAAACGCTTCTTTTAAGGTCTCCGAGATCGAGTGGAAAGAAGGCATCTCCTACACCGTCGATACATTGAGAAGATTTAAAGCACTTTTTGCCCCAACCCAACTCTTTTTAATCCTCGGCCGGGACGAGTACGAGTGCCTGAACACATGGCATGAACCGGAACGTATCATCGAGATGGCTGAGCTTGTGGTTTTACCCAGAGGGATGAAGGGAGGCACAAGCTCGAAGCCCGGGATTCACTTCCCGGATCTGCCACTTCTGGATATGTCTTCATCTGACATTCGGAAACGCGTGGCAAGCGGAAAACCTATCCGCAACTGGGTGCCGCAAAAGGTGGAGACCTACATCAGGCAGCAAAACCTTTACAAGGAGGGTTTATGAGCGATTTGTGGAAAGAGGTTACAACCTGGCTTTCGGAAGCTACCCGCTCTGCTATCAAGGAGACAGAGGACATTGCGCGCCGTGGACGCGTAAAGATGGAGCTCCTCGGGATCAATACCGCACTCAGCGACAAGTTCGCGGCTTTAGGCGGTGTGGTCTATGAGATAATCAAAAAACCTGGACGCGGCTCCATCAAGGCTAATGCCAAGGTTAAAAAGCTCGTGGCCGAGATAGCCAGGCTGGAAGCTCAACTGCGCGCCAAAAAGACAACTACTGGAGCAGCCAAGAAAACGCAAGGAGCGAAGAAATCTGCAGCCAAGGCTTCCGGTAAGAAGCCTTCTTCGAGAAAGAAGACAACCGCCAGGACTAAAGCAAAGCCGAAGAAAAAGTAGGATTGCCGCTAACACCCTCTGTTTACTCACAGGTCGAGGTGGTCGTTTAACGCAGGTTGGATTAAGCTCCTACCCTAAGTTCCTGTAACAACTGACGAAATCAATAGAAGACCGACAAGAGAAGCAAGGTTGAAGGATTAATATTGCAGCTGCAGGCCCATACAGATCTATCCGCCCAGGCGTAAGAGCGGAATACCCTTGACGCATAAGGGACATTCCTCCGGTTTGTAGACGGGAAGAACACAGCGCAGTGCTGACACGTAGGAGAAATCTGAAGGAGGTTCAGCCGCCCTGTCTACCAGGACGGCAACCTGCACAACCTCACCGCCGCATTCATGCACCGCAGCTATGGTTTTGCGCACCGACCCACCGGTGGTCATAACATCATCTACTACCAGCACCCGTTCACCTTGAGAGACCCCGCGACCTCGACGTATTACAAATCCTTCATCCGGGCCTTTTTCCGCATAACTGGCATGTATTCCTAGCTGACCGGCCAACTCGTAGGCCACGATCATCCCACCCAGGGAAGGTCCTACCACCCGATCGAATGGTCCTTCAAGTTTAGTTAGAAGCACTTTAACGAACTCGGAGAGTGTCTCCGGACGTTCCAGAAGATGGAACTTCTCCACGTACACGCCGGAGTGCAGGCCTGACCTCAATAGAAAGTGACCTTCCTTTACAGCGCCGCAACTTTTGGCAAGCATTAAAAGATCAGCCGGACTCACCCTTAAGCTCCCTTTTATATCGCTCGATCACCGCAACCGGATCGTCCGAGTGGACTATTGGGCGTCCTACCACGATGAAGTCCGCACCCGCCGCAGCAGCACCAGCCGGGGTATCAACACGCATCTGATCACCAACCTCCTCATCCGGCAACCTTATCCCGGGGGTAACTACAACGAAATCATCACCGCAGACCTTTTTGATCTTTTTGATCTCCTGAGCCGAGGCAACCACCCCGGAAAGCCCGGCGCTCTTGGCAAGCTGGGCCAGAAGAAAAACGTGTTCGTCCAGATTGTTGGACGGTGAACCGAAGAGATCCCTGAATGCCGCCTCGTCGATCGAGGTAAGGATGGTAACACCGAGGATAAGCGGCGCGCCCTTGTGAAAACTCCAGGTCTCCTTT
>JAYELY010000219.1:3758-12580 GCA_034717795.1 Caldifarciminota bacterium | reverse complement strand
CGGAGGAATCGGGTACTTGACGCCCTATCAGAAATTGTCTATAATCAGACAACCTAAACTAGACGACAGTCCCGCCGTTCGGGACGAAGGCCAACATGAGACGCAGTTGGTTGCATAGTACAAATAAAGTAATGCCGAAACGCCACTCTAAGAAAAATAAAAGAGACCAAGAAGAATGCCTTACTACCTGTGAAGAAGTGGAGGACATAGTCAAACACTGGATTCTTGACTACCATCATCCTCCCGAGATAGCTTACGTTGACTGGATTAAAGTCGGAACTTCCGGTGAATCGATGGGCATAATCTCGATAGACTATTGGAAACCACACGTTTACTTCTGGTTTACCAAAACCTCTAATTGGACATTTAACTGGTATCAGGGGTACTGTTACGACCCCCACTGGGAACTGCAGTGGGTTTATACCCCTTTCCCCCATCAAGACTGGGTGTACGTATATTGGAGACTTTCCCACAACACAACCAATTATTACAACCGCGATTTCATTGATAACAAAGAACCTTTTTACGTAAGCGGCGAATACGGCTACTGGTATGTGAATGCCAAGCAGACTTATTCCGGATACGACACGGTTCTTACTTCTGCTGTCTATAAGGCGCAGGCTCCGATGGTAGTGCCGTTGCCCGAACCCGGATGCCCAATGCTCTTCTCCTTCTTAGGTGCAGATACGAACACGCAGGCAGTTCTGTTTGTAGAAAACAACACCCTCCTCCCTCACTCCGAACACTCTGTAGATACGGCTACCGATAACCTCGTTCTCTCCTCACCTCCCCCGGCCCATAACGGTCATTACTACCTGAACATAAGCGAGAACAACACCGAGACCTCCTACTTCGACGAAGTTAAGCTCTTTGCCGTGGACCATCCCGAAGGCACGCAGGTAGCAACCTCTGAAGACGCTAACACCTACGTTTATTCTAACGTACTTCTTGCCAACTACTGCATTACGTACACATCAGAGATGGTCGAACTCGAAGACGACTCCACGGACGAGCCAACCGGCGAGTTTGTGGAATACATCTACCCCCTTGACCACCTTGACTATGTCCAGCATCTTGACCATTACATCTGGGTTGGAGAAGATGCAGACAGCCTGTTTGTGAGCTTCCCACCTATCCCGGACGATTGGTACAACGTCGGTCTTCTCGTAAGCGTGGGCCCGGGCAGAGGCATCCTGCCTTACGAAGAGTCTCTACTGATGAGCATGGGTCCGGATGAGGGCAGCATGATAGATCCTGATAAGGGGCAGCTACACAACGTATACTCAGGCGACGGCGGCGGTGGCTGGATACCCCGAGGCAGGGCCTACTGTCGCCTTAACACATCCGACTGGCTTATTGACGTAACTTCTTGCATTACCCCAGACGAGGGTAATACCTTCAAGATCGTCCCTTCTGCAGACAGCCTGGCCTACATCGACCGAGTAGCGCTGGTTAAGCTGGAGACCTCCGGCTCGAGCATGACCGAAGCGCCGCTGGATTCGGCGGTATTTTGGAAAATGGAAGCAGGCCAACCAGATGGGACCTTTATAACGGGGTACCTTGGGACAATCGATGATTTGATTGCTCCACCTTTGGAACCTGGAACCCAATATGCTCTCTCCTTCACTGCTTTGGCTGAAGATACAACCAAGGTCAGAGACTTCGTTCTCAAAACCCACGGCGTGTATATCTCTAGGTGGAATCCGGGATCCCAACTCAAAGAGCATGGCCTCCTCCCCAGGGGATATGACCTTCGTGTAGACCAACTGATGTCCTCCTCACGTCCGGCCAAAATCTCCTATCAGGTGGCGAAAGCTGGCGGAGTCGGTATACAGGTGATAGATATCACCGGCCGTCAGGTAACCGTGCTGGTTGATGAGTATCTTGAAACCGGCTCCTACACCTTGGATTGGAATGGTAGAGACGCAAGGGGTGCAAGCTGTCCATCAGGTGTCTACTTCATCAGGATGGTCTCCGACGAGTTCGCCAAGAACGTCAAGCTGGTTATACTCGACTGAACCTTAAAATAAGGATAGGGAGGGCCGGTGCAAAAACCGCCCCCCTCCCCACCAGCTTTCACGCCGCCGTCTTCGACGCCTCAGGCCAGAAGGAGCATTGAGGGGTCCCCAACCGGATACTTTGTAGCCGGTTGGGGTGTTCATAAGTCTTGATTTTTGAAGCTATTCCTTTATAATCTTCCTATGAAAAGGATTCTGGTCACAGGAGGGGCGGGATTTATTGGAAGCCACGTGGCAGAGGTATTGATTGAAGCAGGTCATACCGTGGCAGTCCTCGACAATCTCTCGTCAGGTAGACGTGAGAATCTCCCTGAGGAGTCCCGCTTCTTTGAGGTTGATATCACGGATAAGGAAGGGTTAGAGAAGGTCTTTTCAGGGTTCAAGCCGGAGATAGTGAACCACCACGCGGCGCAGATCTCGGTGAACCGCTCGGTACGAGAGCCTTGCTTCGACGCGGAGCAGAATATTTTGGGAACCATCAACCTGCTTGAGGCGTCGGCCAGACACGGGGTGAAAAGATTTATCTTCGCCTCGACCGGCGGAGCGCTCTACGGCGATGCCGAGATTATCCCATCCAACGAAGACACGCCGGTCATCCCGCTTGCCCCCTACGGCATCGCCAAGGCGTCGGCTGAGAACTACGTCCGCTTTTTCTGGAACGAGCATGGGATAGAGCCTGTGGTTCTGCGCTACGCCAACGTGTACGGCCCGCGCCAGGACCCTTACGGCGAGGCAGGGGTGGTGGGTATATTCTCACTCAAGGCCCTTTCAGGTGAGGGGTGTGTGATCTACGGAACAGGCGAGCAGACCCGTGACTTTGTTTACGTCAAGGACGTGGCGCGTTCAAACCTGGCGGCTGTGGACGGCAAACCCGGCACCTACAACATAGGCACAGGGATTGAGACCAGCATCAACAAGCTGTTTTCAGAGTTCAAGAGGCTTGAAGGTTCCCTTAAGGTTTCCCACGATGCCGCCCGTCCTGGCGAGGTGTTTCGTTCCGTGCTGGACGTAAGCCGCGCCGGAAATGATCTCTGCTGGCAGCCGCAGGTGAATCTGTCAGACGGTATCCGCCAAACCTATGCGTGGTTCAAGCAGAGGCTCGGGTGATCTTCGATCTCATCATACGCAACGCATCACAGATAGTAACCATGGAGGGTGAGAATCTGGGAGTAGTTGAGAAAGGAAGCGTTCTTTTGCATGAGGGTCGTATCTCAAAGGTTTGCACGGTCGAGGAAAGTGAGAGGTGCGACGCAGAGAAGGTAATTGACGCCTCTGATATGGTGGTGATGCCCGGCTTCGTGGACTGCCACACGCACCTAGTGTTTGCAGGATCAAGAGCGCAGGAGTTTCGAAGGCGCATGGCAGGCGCAAGCTACGAGGAGATTGCAAGAGATGGCGGTGGGATACTCTCGACCGTAAAGGCGACCGGACACGCAACATTTGAGGAGCTTTATGAAGGGGGGCTTAACTGGCTTCGCGAGATGCTTGCCTGGGGTACTACGACAGTTGAGATAAAGTCGGGCTACGGGCTTAGCCTGGCCGATGAGCTCAAGCAGCTTTCGGTGATCAGAAGTCTTGCCGAGGAGGTTCCCCAGACCCTGGTTCCCACGTTCCTGGGCGCTCATGCCTTTCCTCCGAGTGTGCCGCGCGAGAAGTATGTTGAGGAAGTGATTGATCTGATGCTTCCAGAGGTCGCGGAAAAAGGGCTGGCCATGTTCGTGGACGTCTTCTGCGACTCGATAGCGTTCACAAATGAGGAGACGCGCAAAATACTTGAGAAGGCAGCCGAACTTGGCTTAGGTATCAAACTTCACGTGGATGAGATTGCCGATACAGGCGGTGCCAGGCTTGCCGCGGAGCTTGGTGCGATCTCTGCAGAGCATCTTATCAAGTCAAACGAGGAAGGGCTTCGAGCGATGGCCGAGAAAGGCGTGGTACCGGTGCTTCTGCCTGCCACTACTTTCTTTCTTAAGGAGAAGGCACGTCCCAACGTTGAGCTGATGCGTGAACTTGGTATGCCTGTTGCGGTGGCCACGGACTTCAACCCGGGTTCATCCACCATCTTTTCCCTTGCATTTGCCGCTGCCTGCGGGGCGCTCGTGGACGGCTTGACGCTTGAGGAGGCGCTTAAAGGCATCACCATCAACGCTGCCCGCGCCCTGGGGCTTGCCGATGAAGTGGGATCGATTGCGCCGGGAAAGTACGCCGACCTGCTGCTGCTTGAAATGGATACCTGGGAGGAGCTTTTGTACCTCTTCAACCGCAACTCGATACATACCGTTATAAAGAGAGGCGAGGTGGTTTATGCTCACGAGTGAGGTACGCCAGGCGCTGAGTGATGCGCTGCGCGAGGACCGTCTGGATGAAGCCAGGGCGGTGCTTGAGCGGGAGACAGACCGTATGCCGGATGCAGAGGAGTTGGTATATTTCCAGGGGGTGCTTCTCTTGGCCCAAGGGCAGACCGAGGAGGGTATCGCCAAGCTCAAAGACGCGTTGAGTATGGCCCAGGAGCGCTCAAACTTTGTTTTTGCGATCGCGGCCGCGGCACGTCTGGCCCAGAAAGACCCGGAGGACATAAATATCCGCCTGCGCCGGACCGATCTCTATCTGGCCATGGGACTGGTGCACGCAGCCTACGACTACCTTCTGCGCGAGTTCGATTTCTACCGCAGGCGCAACGACCCTCACGCACTCTCATCTATCGTAAAGAAAATGATAGACATAGACAAGGAGAATCTTGACTTGTCGCTTAAAGTGGCTAAGATACTCGCCTATCTGGAACAGAAAGACGAGGTGCGTCGGGTAGTGGAAAACGTTATCTTCACCCTTCAGGGCCAAGGGAAATACACCGAGGCGGCACAGATACAGAAGGAATACACCAAACTTTACGAGGAGTCATGAGACAGGAAGGTCTGGATCCTGAAGGCAAGGTAGAACTCGCGGGGCTGCTCTTGCAGATAGGCTTCAAGTCCGAGGCAGTAACCGAGTACCTTATGGCGGCTGAAATGTACGAGGAGCGTGGGGATAAGGAAGAGGCGGTAAAGCTTTATGAGAAGATACTCGAACTGGATAAGGACAACCAGGCCGCCAAACGAGGACTCGAAAAGCTCAAGCCGCGCTCTCGTAAAGATATAGACGAGATGGTCGCCAGGATGGGATTCGGAGCCGCTCCTGATGAAGAACCCGCCCCCGAAGAACCTTCTACACAAGAGATAACTGCCCCGGAAGAATCCGAGACACCTACCCCATCGCCTCCGAAAGGTGAACAAAAAGTGCAGATCCCCTCAGAGCCTCCCGAACACGTACCACCCACTGATATAAGCGAGGCTCCGGTTGAAACCCAGCCGCGTGCCCAGGAACCTGAACCCGGGATGGAAGAAAAGGTGGCTGGTCTGGCCAGCATGGGTATCGAGGAGTTTCTGGCTTCGCTTATGCCTCTGTTAAGACACACCTCAGAGGAACTTAAAGAGAGGGGCGAACTGGCCGCCTTCTTCCGCGAGGAGGGGTTGTGGTCCGAGGCCTTCTTTGAAGAACGTCCCGCCTACCTGAATAAACCTTCGGTTAAGAAGCTGGGCGAACTCCTGTCGCTCCTCGCGCGTTCGGATGATAAGGACGCCTTGATTGGCTTCCTTTTGACTGAAAGCTTCACCGAGCGGGAGGTGAACCTGAAACAAGAGGTGCTTGAAGCACTTGTTACGGCATACGAGAAACAGGGACGTCTGGAGGAGGCGAAAAAGATAAGAGAGAAACTTGCAACCCTTGCGTCACAGGCACAGAAAAAAAAGAAGCCCGGGGTAAAGATAATCGAGGATGTACCCAGGCTCTCCGAGGAAGATACCCATAAAGGCAAGAAGAGGCCTCCAGACCCGATTCAGTTTGTGTAGAGATGGCGTACGAAACCTTCTATAGACTCAAGTGCGAACCCTTCGCGGTTCAGCCCGATCCTCGTTTCTACTTCAACAGTCCACAGCATGCGGTGGCGCGCGAGTATCTCCTGCACGCGGCCGAACGCGGAAGGGGACTTGCTCTTCTCCTGGGCGAGATCGGGACCGGCAAGACGACCCTTTCGCGGCGTATACTCACCGAACTCGAAGCAGACGAACGCTATCATATCGGCATGGTGGTCCTGACCCACTCGATCAGACCACGCTGGCTTTTAGAAAAGATCGCAACCCTCCTCGATATTGAATACCTGCCTGATGAAGCCTCAGAGTTGTTTTCCATGATAGTGAACAGGCTCTTCGAGATATACAATGCAGGTAACAAGGCGGTGATATTCATAGACGAGGCGAACAAGATCGACGATCCAGAGACCTTAGAAGAGATCAGGGGGTTCATCAATCTTGAGACCGCTGAGGGTGATAAGCTGGTTACCTTTATCCTTTTGGGTCTACCCGATCTTGAGGTCAACCTTGCGCAGAACGCGGCCCTGTACCAGCGCGTTGCCGTACGGGTAACCCTCAATCCCCTTACCGCAGATGCCGTCAAGGCCTACATCCGGCACCGCTTACAGATTGCCGGACGTATGGATTCCATCTTCACCGACAAAGCACTGGACACAGTGACCTCGTTCTCCGGTGGACGCCCAAGGCTCGTCAACATCATCTGCGATAACGCATTGATCGAGGGCTACATCCAGCGCAAGCCCAATATAGACGAGTTTATCATAGAGCGGGTGGCAAAAAACCTTAACCTTATTCCTAAAGAACTCGGCTCGTGACAGGCTCATCCGCTGACCTTCATATACATACGAGCTACTCAGACGGTCTGTATCCTCCGGCCGAGGCGGTAAGAATGGCCAAGGATGTCAACCTCAAAGCGATGGCTATTACCGATCACGACACCGTGGCCGGGCTTAAGGAAGGAAAACTGGCTGGCAGAGAGCTCGGTATTGAGGTAATCTCAGGGGTGGAGCTTTCGTGCGAGCTTGACGGCAACGAGATTCACATGCTAGGCTACTTTGCTCCAGGCAACGAAACCCTGCTTGAGGAAAGGCTCGAATGGTATCAGGCCAAGCGTGAGGAGCGGGTCTTTGAGATCATCGATCGCCTCAACCAGGCGGGTGTCAGACTTGACATTGCAGAGGTGCGCCGCTTCTCTACCGGTAAGTCGATAGGCCGGTTGCACGTGGCCAAGGCGTTGATGGCTCAAGGAACTGCCCGCAGCGTCCACGAGGTGTTCAGCCGTTTTCTGGGACCGGACGGGGTGGCCTACGTTCCCAAGGCCAAACTCTCCATCCAGGAGGCGGTGGAGTTCATACATGAACACCAGGGGGTAGGTGTGCTTGCCCATCCCGGCATGTACCGCATCGAGAACGCGGCCGAGCGCACGTTAGAGTACCTTGATGGGATCGAGGTCTGGTATCCTGAACATTCTCCAAGTTTTGAGGATCATCTGTATGCGCTCGCCTTGAAGAACCGGCTTATGCCTACCGGAGGTTCAGATTATCACGGTGTGGGACGTAACGAGATCGGATGCGTGAGGATTCCATACTCGATAGTAACCCGCCTCTTGAAGGTAGCGGTCGGCGTGTGAACTACCTTTTTTTATTACTGGCAGCGCTCTCCCCTATTCAGCTTGCAAGACTCGAGTACGGCGGCGGCGGGGACTGGTACAACGATCCCGACGCCCTGCCGAACCTGGCCAGGGAAATCTCGGCGCGCACAAACATACTCGTAGCTGAAGACCAGAAGGTATTGACGCTGATGGACCGGGAGATAGCAAACTACCCTGTCTTCTACATGACCGGCCACGGGAATGTCTCATTCTCCAAGGCGGAGCGGGAGAGGCTGAGACAGTATCTGCGGTCAGGCGGCTTTCTTTATGCCGACGACGACTACGGGATGGACGAAAGCTTCAGGGTAGAGATCGCAGAGGTATTTCCAAACTCCGAGCTTGTGGAGCTGCCCTTTAATCATCCCATCTACCACATCTTTTACGATTTTGCCAACGGCCCGCCCCAGACCCACAAGCATGAAGAAGGCCCGCCCAAAGGTTTTGGGCTTTTTGACGCCGGAAGACTCGTTATATTTTATACATACAACTCGAACCCGTCTGACGGCTGGACAGCGGCCCACAACGACCCGCCGGACGTCCGCGAGCGCGCCTTCCGCATTGGCGTGAACATCGCCCTGTACGCGCTGTTGAACTAAACACTCCGTCATCGTGAGCGACCGGAGTGAGCGTGGCGATCTCATATAGGGCACGATCCGAGGATTCAGGTCTAAGCTGCTATTTCTTGATTCCTCTGATCCCCCTGAATCCCACTTACTAAGGGGGAACTAAAGGTGGATTACTCTAGTGGTTGTGCATCAACCACGTTGATGCTGCAATGACGCGGTCATTGCACTCCATAGGTTTTTTGCACCTTCGGATTCCATCCCTGCGATCTTTTTCACGGAAGCGAAAAAGGAGCATTTATTTCGGGGTCCCCGCGCGGGCGCGAAGCGATCGCGTGGGGTGTTTATCTAGCTATCCAGGCTCCGCCGACGGTCAGGCCGTAAACCTCACGAGCGCCAGCGTCCAAAAGCACTTCAGCAGCCGCGTCAAGGGTTGAGCCTGAGGTAATCACGTCGTCCAAAAGGATCACCTTGCGACCCGCAAGGAGCAGAGGATCAGCGCCTCTCCTCATGCTGAACGCGCCTTCCACGTTGACTCTGCGCTGCTCGGGCGTCAGGCGGGTCTGGGTGCGGGTAACTCGACTGCGTTTGATACAATCAAGCATGTTGATCCCGGTCTGGCTGGAGAGTTCGCGCGCGAGCAGCTCGCTCTGGTTATAACCACGCCACCAGCGCTTGGACAGAT
>JAYELY010000219.1:0-3658 GCA_034717795.1 Caldifarciminota bacterium | reverse complement strand
CGGGTCTGGGTGCGGGTAACTCGACTGCGTTTGATACAATCAAGCATGTTGATCCCGGTCTGGCTGGAGAGTTCGCGCGCGAGCAGCTCGCTCTGGTTATAACCACGCCACCAGCGCTTGGACAGATGCAGGGGGATGGGGATAATTGCATCCGCCGAGCCAAGTAGACCGTCACTTTGCACCACAAGAGCAAGCCTGCGCGCAAAGAAACGCGCCAGCCTTGAGTATCGGGCGTATTTAAAGGCATATACGAGCTTGTCCAGGGGATGTGTAAACCGCGCCCAGGCGCGGACGCGACCCAAGGACAGCGGGTGCTTTCTGCATTCTGCACACCAGGTGGAGTGCTGTAAGCGTGCAAGCGGCTGGCCGCAAAGCTGGCAGAAACCCCGCTCGATTGGCTGGATCAAAGCAAGGCAGTCGTCGCAAATGGGAGCACCGTCCGTATCCTTCTCGCAAACCAGACAGACGGGGGGGAAGATAAAGTCCCGAATAGCACCCCAAACCCTGGAACTCAACGGCTCAGATGATAGAACCTGTGTACCATCCATCCTATCCCCGAGACTTTTTGGGCTTCCTGTACCTTTTGCCCCTCTTGGCTTCCTTGGTTTCCTTCTTGCGTTTAGCTTCTTCGATACGTTTGCGCTCCGCCGCAATCCACTGCGGGGTGGACACCTTCTCCTGAGTGAAACCGAAAAAGACAGCCAACCCGACGCCCACAACCACAAGAGAGATAGCGATCCACTGGTTTGTCCACAGGTTAAAATTGTTCTCGTAGTAGCGTAGGAGGTTTACCCCGAAGCGAAAAGCGCCAAACCCTGCGAGGAATATGGCAAAAAGCTGACCTTTACGCAGCCTCACAAACCTCATAAGAAGAAGTAAGGCAACAAAGAGTAAGACTCCACCGCCTGACTGGAAAAGCTGTGTAGGCCAGATCGAGTGGTCAGGGCCGAAGATAGAGGAGGCAAAGGAATTAGCAGGGAAGGTAACGCCGCAGACATCGGTGGGCTTTCCGAAACAGCAGCCGTTGAGGAAACAGCCTATGCGTCCGATCCCCTCGCCAAGTGCTACGGCTGGAGCTATAATATCCAGCACAGAGGTCAGAAAGGCTATGAATCCCTTGAAACTCGGTTGAGGGGTTCTCTTGTACCAGTAGTAGAATAGATAGAAACCGCCGCTGAGGAAACCCAGGATGAATCCGCCAAAGTATACAGCCCCACCTTCCCATATCCTGAAGATACTTGCTGGATCCTTACTGAACTGCGGCCAGTGCATAAACACGTAGGCAAGCCGTGCACCGATAACTACCCCGATTATTACCCAGAAGGCAAGATCACTCACCACTGCAGGATCTATAAGGGTGCGGCGCTTGAGGATAAGCCAGAGAAGAAGTATCCCCACCACGAAAGCCAGCAAAAGCATCAAGCTGTAGGTGCGGATTTGAAAACCAGCTATCTGGAAAAGAACGGGATACATGAAGCTATCGTATGGAAAAACCTGTAAAAGTCAAGTAAAGCTCAGTAGGAGGAAGGTGGAGGGATAACATGCAGCGGGATCGGCATAACGGTGAGCACGAGGATAATGAGTGCTGCAACCGCGATTAGGATATCCGAGGCAGAAAGCGGGGTGATTTCGTCCGAGGCAGGCGGATGACGAAAACCGAAGATTACGGTTATCAAAGCCCAGATCAGCCAGCTCCAGGCCTTGAAAAAGAATGCCGCCGCCACCATCAGGGCGTAAACGGCAATCATAAGGTAGATGCGTTTCTTCCCGAATAGCCCGTAGGCGATATGACCCCCATCAAGCTGGGAAAGCGGCAAAAGATTGAGCGCGGTTACCAAGAATCCCAGCCACCCGGCAAGGGCTATGGGATGAATCAGGATGGTTGATGTCTCAGGGACAGGTCCCTTTACAAGAAATGCCAGCAACTGGAAGATAAGTGATGAGCCAAACTGAAATCCACCCACCAACGAACCCTGCGGAACGACCTCTGAAAGCATAAGGCCCACTATCGTGACAGGAACAGCAATAAGGAAACCCACTATCGGCCCGGCAGCCCCGATCCTTACAAGGGTGCGACGGTTGGTGGTAAGTCCCATACGGATCACCGCGCCCATGGTTCCGAAGGGTGGTAGAAAGGGAATGAAAAACGGCAGGGTGGCCGGCACGCCGTAGTAACGACACGTAAGGTAATGCCCAAGTTCATGGCTTCCGAGGATAAGGATCAACGCAAGGGAATAAGGCAGACCTTTCCAGATAAGCAGTGGGTTGTGGAAGATATCAACGCCGGCCCAAAGCGCTCCTCCTATTGTGGTGGTAATCAGCGTCACCGCAAGGAGAAGAAGGTTAAGCCACGGACGCTGGCGCACACGTTTGAGGGAAAAGAGACCTATCTTCAGGCGGTGAGGATCAACGGTTGAGCCGTCGTTCGGTTCAAAAAGCGGGGTATAGCCCGATTCCTTGAAGATCGAGCGAATCGCGGAGATGTTCTCGGTTTGGGGTTCATAAATCTGCCCCTCCAGGATGATGAATCGTACACCAGCCTTTACTTCACCGATACGCATGTAAGGCTGGATCCTTGAGATAAGTTCATCAACACTCATATCAGGAGTAACTATAGTAAGTTCAAAGCCCCGGTCAAGCCAGGAGACCTCGAAGGGATCCCAAGATTATCAATCCCCAAAGGCCTCGTAAATACGTTGAATCTGATCTGTGGAGAGTCCGCACTCCTTGCTCCTATCCCCGAGAAGAAGAGCGATCCGTGCCGCCTTGTCTGCGACCTCCACGAGATCAAGTGCCGAGTAAAGGTTCGCGCCTGAAGCCAGCATCCCGTGCCCTGGCCAGACTACGCCAGAGACCCTGCGGATGGCTTCGGCGGTTGCAACTCCAAGTTCATCACTGCCAGGGGTTCGGTAATCGAGGACCTCCAGGTTGTCATGCAACAGGAGAGCCGCTTCAGGGAACATGCGAACAAGGGTATCGAGGATTTCGGAGTTATCCGGTGCAAGATGGGTTAAAGCGATGAGAAAGGTTGGATGTGTATGAAGGAGCGCGCGATGATCAGGGCGTTCCTTGCAGAGCACCGCGTGAACCGCAAGGTGGCTGGGGAGTTCGCTCGTTACTTCTCCTGGGGTGTTTTCTGCTATGTAGGCTTCTCCCCCATCTACGATCTGCACAAGACAGATGTTATTCAGTGGATTATCGGCCACCTCGCGCATCCTGCTGCCTGCGGTGGTGAGAAGAAGCGAGTGCCCCTCGAGTTCGGGCCTTGGGATGCTTAAAGGAAACCTCTCCCCTGCAGGATCAAAGGAGCCGCCCAGCCTAAGGGACAGGTTGCCGCCGTTGGCTTCGGCCCAGCCGCGCTCGGCCAGAAGCCAGGCAACCGTGCAGATCTCGGGCTCATGTTCGCTTAGGGCCTCTCTGAGTGCCATATCCTTTCTATCCTAACCCTAAGTGGAACAATGTCAAGATCGTAAACGCTCCTGCGGCCGCTTGAACTCAGACAGCAGAGCCCTGCTATCCGTCTAGATAAAACCAGATAAAAAGGGAAGGTGGCTGTCGGGGAAACCCCGACAGCCACCGGATAAGTATGGGAGGAGGGCGTAATCTTTTCCGTTTTCCAGGTTCCTTCCTCTCACTTGTTGGAAAGATAACAAAAACA
>JAYELY010000218.1:0-2451 GCA_034717795.1 Caldifarciminota bacterium | reverse complement strand
TACAGATGGCATCTGATGGCAAAAACCAAAAGGCTGATGATGATTGCCGAACAGCAAAAAAGGGAATTGGCTTCTGAGGCATGGGTGCAAGTGCCTAGAGTAGATAGAGATTATGAGAGATCCAGAGAAAGCGCAAGGACTGGTGGTGGGGCTAAAGAAGTAATTGAAACTCAAGGGGGGATTCCTTCAATTAATCTTGAAGGACGAGGAAAAGAGGATTATGATTTATTCAACAGATGGTTGATAGGTAACTGGAATTATACAATTGATAGGAGCCTTATAGATACAGGGGCTGGATTCATGGGATTGGGGGAGACTTTTCCAGATTGGCGGCCTGATGATATGACTTTCGAGTTGAAAGAAGCCGGGGCTATATGGTATGTGTGGGAAGCGATGCAATATTCAGCGAACATGTGGAGTAGGGCTTTAGAGATTGCTTATGAATATGCCATGTCGCAAAAGACAATCTCCAGGGACTCGAGAAGAGAGATGAAAGAGCTTTATGCGAATTCAATACCGAATGATCCCCTTGATGCCTTAAAAAAGATTCTCTCGAATATGCCCTCTTCTCGAAAACAGAGTCAGTATTTACTCCCGCCTACACCCGAGTATGGGACTACGTCTGAAGAGGGAATGGATGCAGTTAGTAACGAAATTATATCAAGGTTCTATGGAGATATTGACAGGGAGATTTTCCAAAGGATACCCAAAGTACCAAACATTGCTTCACTTTTATCAGAGTTGATTTTCACAGGGGACTATTCACCAACCTACAAATACGGAAAACGTGCTGAATCAAAAACACAAACATTTTCTGAATCAGAGCAGGAAGAGTCAGTTATGGAAGGGGATGTGCCCGGTGTAACAGTTCATGGTTCGCGACCGAGGCCAACATTTAATTATTCACTCCGGACAGGATTCACCACACAGCAGGAGGGCATAGGGTTAGATTTTGCGTATGTGGAGCTACCTGAAGTGTCGTTAGATTGGGAGTCTTTTTTTGACGACACTCAATTCCAACAGATTCAGGAGGCAATTGATAGGATTGAAGCTCAGGAGAGGGCAGAGAGATTGAGCGAAATCCTGCATCCGGAGCCTGAACCGTCTCCACTTTTTAATCTTCAGAATTCATTGAATCAGCAAGACTACAGGCAGGACTTGAAGTTGTTCAACGGGGTTTATCTACAACCGTCCAGCACCGGCAACTTTGGTCTTGATATCGTTGTCGAAGTAGAAAGGGGAAACCTAATTCCCTTAGATGAAAATTATCTAGATGCAATGCTCTGCGGAATTTTTGCGGAGTACTCTAATCAGTAGCCTAGGAGGTAGCACATGACGCCTATGGATTTAGCAAGCGGGGTTCAGGACCTTTTCTTCACCACCCACCGGTCAGGAACGTTCTACACCTATACCGATTACCTGGTTCTTGAAGGTGGAGGGAATGAGGTCCGAATCCCCTTCCCCTGTCAGATCACCGTCAGCGGGAGATGCAAGATAGTGATAACCGAGGTTGACGGCTTAATTGATACGGTCAAGGAGGATATGGGGTTCTCGGGATACGACCTCAATATCAGCTTCGAGGCCGGGGACTACCGCAGGCCGTTGATCTCGGGCGGCGGGGCGGTCAAGGCCCACAAGGTAATCTCGGCGCTGGCACTGCTCGTACGCAGCCATAAGGGCACGGTGTCCATAACCGAAGGCGTAGGACTGCACTTCGACAAGGGTGGTTCATTTCTGGAAAAGGCTCAGGACGTGGCGGAGAGCGCCAGCCAGGTGTTTCGTGGACAGGAGTCCTTGTTGGATCCAAGAACCTCTCTGCTTTCTGACCTTGGAATCCGCAAGGTCGTGCTTCAAACCATTGCGGTGAATCCTGTCAAGAACCATCGTTACCAGGTCACACTCACCGCGGTGGCCGAGATGGACGAGGATGCCGATCTGTTCCCTAAGGAAAGCAATACAACATCAGGAGGTTAATTATGGAGTATGATTCCGATCGCGGGTTTTTCCACTCTCTCAACCAGGGAGAAGATATCTGGCTCTTGACCGAGCTTTATTACGGGGACGCCTCCTTGTGGTGGGTGATCTATCATGCCAATCTTAACGCGCTCGGCGACGATCCGGAAACGACCTCTCCGGGTTTAGAGATTTTTATCCCGTACCTTGACGTCCGGGAGGAGACTTGCAAGGTTCCGGCGTTTCTTGCCCAGGTTGCCCTTGACCCTTCTTACGATCCCATGGTTCTTTTGGCTGCCAATCGCTACGCCGACCCGACGCTTTGCTTTGATCTTTACGAACACAATCGCTGGGATACAGATCACGTGCCCATAGCCGGCGACAGTGTGAGTTACTTTGCACGTGCGAGCAAACCTAATATGCGCAGGGCTCAACGCTGGCGAGAGATATTCTACAGGGGGCAGTGATGGCGGTACTTCGGCCTGCTTTCCAGGTGAC
>JAYELY010000217.1:0-2455 GCA_034717795.1 Caldifarciminota bacterium | reverse complement strand
CGTGGCAATGATTACGGGCGATCACATGGCCACCGCTCAGGCTGTAGCCGAGCGTGTGGGTCTTAAAGGAGAGGCACTCTCAGGCGAGGAACTGGCCCGGATGAGCGATGAGGAACTCTACGATCGAGTGCAGGATATAGGGGTATATGCACGCATCTCCCCTCTACAGAAGGTGAAGATACTTGAGGCACTTAAGTACCGCGACCAGGTGGTGGCCATGACCGGCGACGGCGTAAACGACGCCCCTGCGTTGAAACGGGCGGACATCGGTATTGCCATGGGCATCACCGGCACGGACGTGGCGGTGGAGGCCTCGGAGATGGTCCTGACCGACGACAACTTCGCCACCATCGTCTCCGCGGTAAGGAAAGGAAGGTTGATCTTTTCAAATATAAAGAAGTTCGTCCACTTCCTTCTTTCGTGCAACGTGAGTGAGGTGCTCACCGTGCTTTTAGCCTCGCTTCTGGGGATGCCCTTCCCTCTCTTACCTATACAGATCCTGTGGGTGAATCTGGTAACCGACGGCCTGCCCGCTTTAGCCCTCGGTTCGGATAAACCGTCCGGTGATCTCATGCGTTCGCCTCCGCGGGATCTAAAGAGAGGCATCATCACCCAGATGGGGCTTTTGGGCATTATACTCCAGGGACTGATATTGACCGTGGGGGTGCTGGGAGCCTACGCCGCCTCGCTGTATCTCCTTCCCAACTGGATTCCGGGCTGGCTCCCCCGGTTGGGTGAGGGACAGACCCAAGCCTACACCGTCAATCTTGCCCGAACCATCGCCTTCTCAACCCTGGTATTCAGCCAGCTCTTGCACGCGTTCAACTTCCGGGTTGGTAAAAGCTTCCTCTTCTCAAAACAAACCCTGCGCAATCTTTATCTTAACGGCGCCTTCCTTCTCTCACTGGGACTTCAGACCGCGGTGATATACTTCGGCCCGGTATCTGGAATCTTCAAAACCGTTCCTCTGAGCTGGATTCACCTGGTTGTTATAGCCGTCGTTTCGTTGATTCCGGTAATCGGCATCAATCTCCTGCGCCGCAGGATCATTAAAGATTGAATCCCTCCGAGCTTACCAACGTCATCCGCGTCCTGAGGGAAATCGCCGATAAGTACGATCTTCCACTGGCGGAGAAGGAAAACCGCAGAGGAGACCCGTTCCGGGTTCTGGCAGGGGTGCTTCTTTCATCAAGGACAAAGGACTCGACAACCGGCCCGGCGGTAGCAAGGCTTTTTGAGAAAGCCTCGACCCCTCAGGCGATTGCAAAGATGGATGAGGGGCGAATCGAGGAGCTGATCTTTCCCGTTGGCTTCTACCACACAAAGGCCAGGAACCTGAAGGCGATGGCGCGGATGCTTGTTGACGAATTCAACTCAAAGGTGCCGCAGACGATGCATGAGCTGCTTTCAATACCAGGGATAGGCCGCAAGTCGGCAAACCTCGTATTGAGCGTCGCGTTCGGGATACCGGCGATCTGCGTGGACACCCACGTGCACCGCATCGCCAACCGCTGGGGGTACGTAGAGACCAATGACCCTTTTCAGACCGAGACGGCGCTTCGGGAGAAGTTACCTAAGAGATATTGGATAGAAATAAATAGACTACTGGTAATCTACGGACAAAACATCTGCACGCCTCAATCACCTAGATGCTCAGTATGCAGGATAGAGCGTTATTGCGATAAGGTGGGAGTCACTCGGAATCGCTAGAAGGCTCAGAGACCTCTGGAAGAAACTCAGCAAACTCTTTGAATGTATCAAAAACCATCACGCGCGTATGTGTATCTATAGAATACCTTAACATTCTTAGTGTTCTATTTCTAACTTCTACGTTAGGGTTAACCACAATTAATTTCTTAAGATATTTCTTTGCGTGTTCTTTCCCAAAAGGTTTGTGTCGCCAAAAAAGTAAAGACCTGGCCCACAAATCTGTAGCTGGCATACTGTAACCTATGATAATGAGATTATCACAGTAGTTTGCCAATCTCCTACGAGCACCTCTCCAGACTTCTTGATAAGGCTTATGTTTGAAATCTTTACCCAACAACGGTGGAATGAATTCTACTTTTTCTTCCCCTATTTCTTCAAAAGGGTTATCCACCAATAAGAATACTTCTCTCGCCCTTCTTTTTGTAGGGCGGAGGTGCAACGAACCGTGCATCTTAAATAAGTGAAGCCGAAGCCACGCAGGTCTACCTTCACGGAATCCCACAATTCTTGGAGATTTAAACATCTTCGTTAACATTTTGTATTTGCGATAATAATATATTCTAAATCCATAACCCACCATGCTATTGGGAGAAACTCTGTTTGCTAAAGAATTATCGATAAGGTGTAGGTTGCAGTGGATTGCGTCTCAGGTATAGTTAAGAATAAGGAGGATAGAAGTATGACTTTACCTGAGAAAGAAGCTATGATCAAGCAACGAGAGCGATTGATGCTCAAGATGGAAGAA
>JAYELY010000216.1:0-2456 GCA_034717795.1 Caldifarciminota bacterium | reverse complement strand
ACAAACCGCTCAAGGAAATCTCTCTCCCTGCAGCGTGAGCCGAACCCCTCGGTCTCGTTGAACCATTCCGCAGGGATCACCACCTCGGCGATCCTGCCCTTTTCATCAAGCCTTACGATTACCTTGAACTCACCGGCGTAGCCCGATGCCGTCACAACGCGCTCGATAAACTTGGAGGTCTCGGCAGGTTTCGCGGGCAGGGAATCGGTTGCCGCAGGCTTGGTCTCGACTCCTTTCACAGGACCTTCGCCCAGGTAGCAGATGTAGCGCTCGACACCTTTTCTGACCCCTGAGGCCACCGCGTTGGATGAGATGGTTGCCGCGGTTACAGCGTCTATCCTGCCGCCATCCTTGAGGAGGTACAGATCGTCATGTTTTAAGCCCTTGAACTGCTCCCGGAAGGTGTCCTCAAGCACCCTTGCGCCAAGGCCGGGTGTTTCCTTGAGACCTTCAGCCGCAGAGGCGATGCGGATGGCGGATACAGTTGAGTCCACATGCAGACCGACCATGGTCTCGATCGGCCCGGAGTAGCCCTTGGGCGCAACGGTAAAGACGATGCCCACCTTTGTCTCCCCCTCCTCCCCCTCATCGTAGGCGTGATAGATGATGCTGGTGTCGCCGTCGGATATCAAGGTGTCAGGCTCGAAACGTTCGGCCTCGGGCAGAAGCATGGCCAGAGCGTCCTGGCGGGCGGCTTCCTTCTGGGCGGCGATAACAGGCGCGGTAACCCCGAACACCAAACCCAAAAGACCGGCTGAAACCAGAACCACCCCCATCAATACAAGAACCATCCTGACCTCAAGCCTCATTTTTTCTCCTTTTTTGCCGCACCCTCGCCCAGAATCCTGGGTCTCGTATAGCGGTCGATAAAGGGCGTCGCCACGTTCATTAAAAGGATCGAGTAGCTTACCCCTTCGGGATAGCCTCCCCACAATCGGATCAAGACGGTCAATACCCCGCATCCTATCCCGAATATCCAAAGCCCCAAAGGAGTCATGGGCGTGGTTGTGTAGTCGGTGGCCATAAAGAGTGCGCCAAGCATGAGCCCGCCGGACAGGAGATGGAACACGGGCGTTACCGGTGTGGCCTTGAACAGCCAGGCCGCAAGCGTCCCAATGGCCACGGTTCCGACGTATGCAAGCGGGATGCGCCAGTCTATGACACGGATTGCGATCAGTATCAGTGCCGGGATAAGGAGCAGGAGCGCCGAGGTTTCGCCAAGCACCCCGCCTACGTTGCCGAAGAACAACGCCTTGAGGGTCTCGGGAGAGTTCAGAGCCTGCCTGGCAGTCTCGGCAAGCCCGGGGTCGGCCACGTCCTTGAGCTTCTGCACCACCCCAAGCGGTGTTGCTCCTGAGAAGGCGTCCACCTGGATGCCGGAGGTAGTCCCTAATCCTTCCCTCAGCATCCAGCCCGAGGTCATCTTGCCTGGCCAGGAGGCCATGAGGAACGCTCGGCCGGCAAGGGCCGGGTTCAAAAAATTGTGGCCCAGACCGCCGAACAAGGCTTTCACTATAATTATCGCGAACGCCGAACCAACCGCAGGCATCCACAGGGGTACTGAAGGAGGCAGGTTGTAGGCTAAAAGCATGCCGGTGATTACGGCAGAGCCGTCCAGGCAGCTATCCAAGGGGCGCTTGAACGCAAGGTTTGCAAAAAACTCGGCAAGCACAGCGGTGGCAACCGAGATAAGTACCAGCCACAGCGAGTAAAGCCCGAAGAAGTGGATCGCGCCGCCAAGAGCCGGAAGTAACGCGATTACCACGATGTACATCACCATCTTTACGTTGAACGGCGCCTTGAGGTGCGGGGAAGGGGTGACTACGAACCTGCGGCCTTCGCTAGCGTCAGCATTCATTGCTTGCGCTCCTTCTTGCGGCTGCGTTCGGCGAAGATAAGCGTCTTTCCGTACTTGATCCACTGCACCAGTCTGCGGCCCGAAGGACAGACGAACGCGCACGCACCGCACTCCATGCAGTCCAAAATCCCCCACTTTTCAGCATCTTCAAGCTTCTCGTACTCAGCCATGCGTGCGATTTCCGCAGGAACGAGCTTCATGGGACAGATGCCCACGCAGTGGCCGCAGCGTATGCAGCTTGACTCCTCTGGGACCGCAAACAGCCGCCTGGAGGAGTCCAGAAAGAGCATGCCCGATGTTCCCTTGATCACCGGTACCTCTAAAGAGGCTTGCGCGATGCCCATCATCGGCCCGCCTGAGATGAACTTACTTGCCGAGGGCCGCAGCCCGCCGCAGTGAGAGATCACGTCCGCGGCAAGCGTCCCGATGCGCACGAGAAGATTCTTAGGCTCTGCGATTCCGGGTCCGGTAACGGTAACCACGCGCTCATACAAAGGCTTGCGTTTTGCCACCGCCTCCCAGACCGCGTAGGCGGTGCCCGCGTTCTGAACTACCACGCCCACCATGAACGGCAGGCCGCCGGCAGGGACCTCGCGCC
>JAYELY010000215.1:0-2461 GCA_034717795.1 Caldifarciminota bacterium | reverse complement strand
GCCTTTACCCCACGCCATTGCTATGCAATGCCGCGGGGACCCCGATAATAGAACCCAGTTAGCGTAGAATGACGATTTTTGTGCGTGCCGAGTAACCCTCGGTTGTCACCCTGGCGAAGTAGACGCCTTTACCCCACGCGTTCGTTCCACGACCGTGCGGGGACCCCGAATATCCACCTCAACCACTTGACTACTCCGGCTTCGCACGTATAGTTCCTAGCCTAACTCAACCAAGGAGGAGTTGTATGGCACCTTTAGGTTTTCACTGGTTGACGTTTCTGGCGATAGTGGTGACCGCGGCTACTATCGTTGCGGCCATAATCTGGGCAATCCTTGCAAAGCCCAGAAGGGAGGACAAGGATGGAGCTTAGCCGGGACATGGTCTATCTTCTTATCCTCGGTTGCTACCTCGTCGCCGTTGTAGCGATCGGTCTGATAACCGGGCGGGGCGCGAAGAAAGGCTCGGACTACTTCCTTGGCGGCCGCAGGATAGGTCCCTGGGTTACGGCGTTCTCGTTCGTTGCCGCCTACTACTCGTCGGTTCTCATCATCGGCGGCGGAGGATTCGGCTACAAGTTCGGCATGGCTTCGATCTGGGTCGGGGCAATCAACGTTCTTGTGGGCTGCTTCTTGGCCTGGGCTGTGCTGGGTCGCAGGCTTCGCCGCATGACACACCGTCTGGATACCATAACCGTTCCAGGCTTCTTCGCCGAACGCTTCGGTTCGCCTTCCGCACGGTTATTCTCCGCCGCAATCATCATCCTGTTCCTCACCATCTACAACGTGGCCGTTCTAAAGGGCATGGGCAACACGCTCGAGGTGCTCATGGGCTGGCCCTACTGGCTGGCGGTGATTGTCTCAGGCGCCATAATCCTACTTTACGTCTCGGTGGGCGGATACCTTGCCGTGGTGTGGACCAGCTTCATCCAGGCGTGGGTGATGATCTTCGGGCTAATCTTCCTCACCGTATTCGCTCTGATACACGTCGGCGGCCTGGAGAACCTCAACGCCTCGCTTGCGGCAATCAACCCCGGTCTCATGCAGACACCGGGTGTCTGGGGCTGGGCAGGGCTTATAAGCTACTCTTTGATCGTAAGCTTCGGGGTGTGGGGGATGCCCCAGCTCGTGATACGCTTCTACTCCATCAAAAGAGCCAACCTTCTGCGCATAGGCACGGTACTTGCAGTGGTCGGCGGTTCGGTAGCGCTCCTGCCGTATCTCAACGGTGCCGTTGCCCGGGTGCTTTACCCCAACCTTGCCTCGCTTTATCCCAACGTTGACCCAGCCAAGGTGGCGGATCTTGCCATACCTACCTTGGTCAAGGGAATACTTCCAAGCTGGGCTGGCGGGCTGCTCTTGGCCGGTGTGGTGGCCGCAGGGATGAGCACCTTTGCCGCCATACTCATAATCGTTTCCTCTGCGGTGGTGCGCGACCTGGTTCAGAAGGGGCTTCGCGTCAAGATGAGCGAGAAGAAAATAGTGCTCTGGGGACGTGTGGTGAGCCTTGCGGCAGGGGTTGTCTCGCTTTTGATCGCGCTGCGCCCGCCCGATCTGATACTCGTGATAACCGCGTTCGCCTGGGCGGTAATAGCATCCACCAACCTGTGGCCGACCCTTTTCGGGGTTTACTGGAGAGGCACCTCCAAGGCCGGAACGGTGGCTTCTATGGTCTCAGGTGCATCCCTGGCCCTTATCTGGCAGGTACTAGTCAGGGCTGGTGCCGATCCAATGGTTTTTATCTGGAAATGGCTTGCCCTGCTGGGAGTTAAAGTAGGAGTCCCACCGAGTATACACGGATTTATCCCCGGCATAGTTGTAGCCCTTGCCGTGATAGTTATCGTCTCAGCCTGCACAAAGAAACCTGATCCTAAACGTCTGAAGCAGGCGTTCGGAAAGTAGCATAGGGGCTGGACTGCCGGCAGTTCTCTCAACCTATAGGGTATCTCCATTGGCGTCGGTTTTCAGAAGCCATATATCCTCGGCTCTGTGTTTTTTATAACCCGTGATTATGTAACCTCCGTCTTCGGTTAAATCAAGTGAGAACGCTTCTTCATCTCTTCTCCAGCCGTAGGTTTTTGTCCAGAGTGTGTCGCCCGAGGCGTCGGTCTTCAAAAGCCAGACGTCTTGTCTCCCTCTGCCGAAAGAGTTAGTCGAACCGGCGATTATATACCCGCCGTCCGGGGTCTCGCGAACCGTTCGTCCAAACTCGTCTCTTCTGCCCCCGTAGATGCGGCTCCATAAGGTATCTCCGTACGAGTCGGTTTTAACCAACCATATATCTGACTTTCCCGCTCCAAAGGAGTAGGTTTCACCCACAACTATGTATCCGCCATCGGTGGTTTCTTCAAGGAATCGAGCAACATCCATCTTTTTACCCCCGTAAAGCTGGGTCCAGACGATTTGACCGGCAGGGTCGGATTTTATCAGACACACGTCTTCCCCCATTACACCGCAGGTTATA
>JAYELY010000214.1:0-2477 GCA_034717795.1 Caldifarciminota bacterium | reverse complement strand
GTCCGGGCTGGTGGGAGATTGCCCGTGATGATGAAGAAGGCAAGGCTCTCCAGATCCGTTCAGGTGACTTCCAGCACGTGCCGGTGATCCCATGGGATGTGTATAAGGGTGACGCCGAGAAACTCAAACCTGAAAATATTGTCCAGATCCCGCTTTGGCGAATCCAGAAATATCGCAAGGATCATCCCGACGGTCGTCCATGTTTCGATACGGTGCTTAAGAAACAAGGATGTCGCGAAGAGGAGTACCGTATCTGCTATGTTCCTTACAGCGCAGAACTCGGCTTCGATTGGAACAAAATGGATGAGTGCGCCGGTCGAGATACGGATTCAGTAATCGTGGACTAACCCATGTTTAACGTTGAGGATTTAGGCGAGCTTCACGTCACCGGGACGAAGGTGAACTACTACGTTATCTGCAAGCGTAAGCTGTGGCTGTTTGCAAGGCATTTGACCATGGAGCACTCGTCGGACAGGGTAAGGCTGGGTAAGCACTTACACGAGCACAGCTACCCGCGAGAGCGGCATAGAGAGCTGGACATCGCAGGACTCATCCACATAGATATGGTGGGCCAACGGCTGCGCGAGGTGAAGTCGTCCAGGAAGATGCTTGCCGCACATCGGATGCAGATAATCTACTACCTTTACTTTCTCAAACGGTTGGGCGTGGAAGGACTTGAAGGCGAGATGAACTTTCCCAAGGAAAAGCGCAAGGAGGAAGTGAAGCTGGATGCCGAAGCAGAACGCCAGGTGGAAGAGGTTATAGCAGGTATCGTCAGGATTGAGGAGATGCACTCGGCACCTGAGGCCGAGTTCAGGACCATCTGCCGCTCGTGCAGTTATGCCGAGCTTTGCTGGAGTTAGGAACGTGACCGAAATTAACCACAGAGAACACAGAGGACACAGAGCGGAAATCGTACATTCAGAGATTCGCAAGAGAACGACTGTAAGAAGTTTAAATCTGTGTAATCTGCGTCATCTGCGGATAGTCTCCTGACATGGGACGAAGCTACTACCTGTTCAAGAGCGGCAGGCTTCAAAGACATGCCAACACATTGCAGATCGTGGGCGAGGACGGCGTCAAAAAATCCATCCCTGTTGAGAACGTGGAGGAGCTTTTCTGCTTCGGGGTGATGGATCTCAACACCAAGCTTCTGGAGTTTCTGGGCAGCCGGGGGGTGCCTCTGCACATCTTCAATCACTATGGGTTCTACGACGGCTCCTACTATCCTCGTGAACGCAACGTCTCCGGCTTCCTGGTGGTGAATCAGGTAGAGCACTATCTTGATACTGACAAGCGTCTGGCGCTTGCACGGGAGTTCATCAGAGGGGCTGTCCACAACCTGCGTCGCAACCTTCGCTACTACTCAACGCGTGGACGTGATCTGGACGGTGCTCTCGGTACACTTGAAACCGAGGAGGCGCGAATAGATGAGGTGTCTGCAATTAACGAGCTTATGGCTCTTGAGGGGCACGTGCGCCGTGCTTACTACAAGGCGTTTAATGAAATCCTGGTTACCGACTGCGGGTTCGAGCGCCGGGTGCGTCGTCCGCCCGATAACATGGTCAACGCGCTCATCTCGTTCACCAACTCGCTTGTGTATTCGGCGTGCCTTTCTCAGATATACGTCACCCAGCTTAATCCTACGATAAGCTTTTTGCATGAACCTAGGGAACGCCGTTTCTCGTTGGCTTTGGATCTGGCAGAAATCTTCAAGCCGATCATCGCGGACAAGATTCTCTTCAAGCTTATCAACAAGCAGATGCTTGACGAAGGGGACTTCGATCAACGGTTGAACTGCTGCTACCTTACCGAACGTTCGCGCAAGAAGGTGGTGCGCGAGTTCGACGAACGCATGGAGACAACCCTTATGCATAGACGTCTCAAGCGGCACGTTTCATATAGACGATTGATTCGCCTGGAGTGCTACAAGCTGGTCAAGCACCTGACCGGGATCGAGCCTTACCAGAGCCTGAAAGCGTGGTGGTGATGTATGTGCTAGCGGTCTACGACGTTGGGGTAAAGCGGGTGGAGAAGGTGCGGCGCTGGCTTGTGCAGTATTTGAGCTGGGTGCAGAACTCGGTTTTTGAAGGCGGTCTGACCGAAGGCCAGCTTGCCGAGCTTATGGATGGTGTGGCGGAGATCATTGACAAGGAGGCCGATTCGGTGTATATTTATCGCGTGAGTGACGCGAAATGGCTGAGCAAGGATGTAATTGGGATTGAGAAGGAGATGACGGAGAACATCATATGATTAGATGGGTTGAACGAGATTGCAGTCGATCCCCCGGTGTTTTTGCGCGATCGGCGGTTGACTGCGGGAATTGGGGTTTTGGTGTTATAAGGAGTTTAGTTTCCGAGGGTTAGGTTGCCCCTCCATCGCACCATAGTGGAATTGAAAGTTTGAACCGAGAAGGACTGCCTTGCTTTTGCAGTACCCTCCATCGCACCATAGTGGAATTGAAAGCCGTGAAAAGC
>JAYELY010000213.1:0-12810 GCA_034717795.1 Caldifarciminota bacterium | reverse complement strand
CATGACAGGGACGGCTTCCTTTACGGCATCCATTACCAGTTCCCGGGTTCGGTTTGATAGATCAGCTCCAATGGGTCCAACGACCAGCACGTCAGGTTGTTTTGTCGCACTCCCAACGATCCTACCAGGCGCGACCTCGACGTGCATGGAGAGCCTTATCCCGGGCAGGTTACGCAGTGCCGCAAGGGTCAACTCCGTTTCCTGTGAGATCGTTCCTGCGATGAAGAGCACCTCCAGTTGTCTTGATTCCTGGGGCGCTCGAAAAACAAGGGTGTTGTTGTCCAGTCTGTCTTCCAAAGGCAGGCTGTCGAGTTCCAGGCGCCAGCCTGTTTTCGAGCCGTCTTGGGGGAGGGTAATGACGAGTTCGGTCAATCCGTCAGCTGCGAGCCTTACTTCACGTCCCGCAGCTATATTACCATCCCTATAGAAATTCAACCGGCTGACGGTTTCGGCCTCAAGGTTCGATCTCAACCTGACCCGCAGTTGTGTGGAGTCAAGCATCTGGAGTTCTTCTATGCCTATGTCGGGGAGGTCTTTTTCCCCTATAGCAAGGACATAAAGAGGCATTGGTAGAAGTCTGCCCCCCAGTTCATCCGGGCCGTTGTGGCGCCCGTCGCTTACCAGTAGGATAGCATCCGCCCCTTTAGGGTCCAGCGAGCTGATCGCGGCATGAATGTCACTGCGGCACCCGTTGAACTTTACCCCGGCAGGATTCTTAAGCGGGGCAAGGGAATCGGCGAAACGGTAGGCGTCCAGAATAACGCTTCCTTGCAGTCCTTCCAGCTCCGCCAGAAGTTGCCGGTATTGGTTCTGTTTTTCTTCGCTCGACATACTCGAAGAGGCATCCACAAGCAGAATCAAACGTGGACGTGTCCCGGGCCTCGGCAGAGGGATGGAAGGGATGAAAAGCGTAGCCAGACCAGCTAGGATGAGGCCGCGAAGAATCCAGTCTAAAGGCTTCACTGGGTCTGGTGTATGAGTTGGTCGAGGCGCATGGGGGATGAGGCAGGACGGGTCACGAGTGTCACGCTGTCTGGAAGAGGTTCCTCGGACAAGCTTGCCTCTTCTTCATATACACCGTTGCCGTCCCGGTCGAACCACGCCTCGATCCTTGTTTCTTCTCGTTCCTCGATGGTTGCAATAAAAGCACCTGATGAGTCGGTGATCGTGAGGGCAAACGGCTCCTCGGGCGTCTTGAACAGAACGATCGCCGAGTAGGCGGGCGCGCCTTCGGTGGTTTTTACCTGGCCTCGGATGTCGCGAAGGAGGAGTCCGGTATCCGAATACACAAAAGCGGCCAGACCCTCAGTTACACGATTGCCTGCAAAGTCCGAGACTCCGGGCAGAAGAACAAGATAGAAGGGGAGACCCCTAAGCGTGGTATCGGCAATACGTATGCTGTAGCGCGTGAGGTCCCTGTTCCATGAACCGGCGAGCGCTTCCTCGGATGCGGGTGGAGCGAAGGGTATCGGCATGCCCCGACTTGTGTCAACGGGTTCGCTGAACTCGAACCGGATACTATAGGGGAAGGAGGTACGGGGTTCTGCGGGTGATAGGAGTATAGCAGGTGGGGTTGTATCCTGGCGGGTTGAGGCGTGAAAGCTCGACCGGATTGATGATGCGTTGCCCTTGCGATCCAGGGCCAGTCCTGATAGCCGGTATGTTTCATCAAGAAGTGGTGAGGTAAGTAGGATCAAGGTTTTGGAGTCGGCAGGGTCTTTTGTTATGAAACGGATCCTGGCCGTATCCCGCGATGAGCTCAAAAGGAAGGTGGTCGGGAGCAGGGCGGTCGAGTCGAGTTCCTCATCAAAACTCATGATTACCTGGTTTCGGTTTGGGCAAGTCACCGAGACAAGATGCGGCGGGAAGCGATCCGTATTCGGAATCGCTCCCTGACGGGCGCAACCGATGAGTGCGATGACAAACCAGAACAAGTGGCTTCGCTTTAACATGGGTTGATAATACCCTTTGGATCGAGGGTGTCAAGTGGTGTCCTTCCCTTAGGTCCCAAGTGGCAAGGTGAGGATATCTTATATTCTCCCGTGCAGCTTTTTTGGGGCTTGACATGAGGCGCTGTGGTTTTATACTTAGGTTATCTCTATTAAGGAGGTTGAGAACTTATGCTAAAAAGAATAACGATCGGACTGGTTTTGTTGAGTGGACTTTGCTTTGGCGCGGGCAGGCGTCCCGGAGCGGTGTTCCTCATGATCTGGCCCGGTTCACGCCCAACGGCCCTTGGGGGTGCATTCACGGCTATTGCGGACGACGCTTCGGCCGCTTACTACAATCCGGCAGGTTTAGGGTTCCAACAGAATATCATTATCTCTGGGACTCACGTCAACTGGTTGCCTGAGTTGGCCCCTGATATGTATTACGAGTACCTTGCTGTATCTGCTCCCTTTAGTAAGGTTGGCACCTTTGCCTTCAATGGGGTCTACCTTACCACCGGCGAGACGGTTGTTCAGAATGAGAGTGGAACGGTAATAGGCACCTATACAACCTTCGATTTCTCGCTGGGTTTGGCTTATGGGCGTGAGTTAACCCCCTCCTTAGCTGTAGGGGGTGGGGTGAAACTCGTATATTCATTCCTTGCCCCTGAATGGGTTCTGGAACGTTTGGGACTTGCTGCAGGAGGCAGTGCTCTTACTTGGGCTACTGATGCCGGGGTGCTTTACCGGCCCTTCAAGAGATTGCAGTTTGGGACAACCCTGCAAAACCTTGGCCCCCCGATTTCGTTTTCCTCCAACTCGGATCCGGATCCACTACCTCTGATGTTGCGCATGGGGGTGAGTTACAAGCCGCTCTCGGTGCTTTCCAAAGACACCACTAAGGAACAGTTCGAGATAGTAGGCTTGAGGTTGACCACAGACATCACCAAGGTGCTTATAGGGATGTTTGTCGTCGATCCGCCAGAAGTAGACTCCATGAGTTTCGGTCAGGAGTTGGGGTATGAGATAGGTGAGAGCTGGCGCAGCCTGGGTATGGAGGTTTCAGTTTACCGCGAGATCCTTACCCTGCGGGCTGGCTACTTCTTCGATAAGACCGGATCTCGCGGAGGTTTCGTTCTTAAGGACGAAACTAACAGTACAGAACACGTAGGTTTGTTTCCCTTCCTCTTTGGGTCGCAAGAGGGGAAGCTGACGAAGGTAGGGGTTACCTTTGGGGCGGGTGTCAAGTATGCCGGCTTCCAGCTTGACGTCGGCGTAGACGAGTTGATCTACGACTTCCCTACCGCAAACCGTAAATTCTCACTGACCTATACCTTCTAGCAATTTGGAAAGCCTTTCCCTTATAGGACTTCAGTGGGGTGACGAGGGCAAGGGCAAGGTGGTAGATTGGGTTTCGGCCCGCTTTGATCTGGCCATACGCTATCAGGGCGGGCCGAACGCCGGTCACACCGTATGGGTGAACGGGGAAAGATGGGTTTTTCACCAGATGCCTGCCGGCATCCTCAATCCCAATATAAGGGTGGCTATCGCGGCAGGCTGTGTACTTCACCCTGAGACCTTGTTTGAGGAATGGGAACGTTTGGACGCCGAAGGTGTCGAGTACCGATCCCGAACCATCATAGACCCACGCGTTCATCTTATCCTTCCCTACCACAGACTCCTGGACAGGCTGCGCGACGAGGCGCGGGGCAAGGCCAGGATAGGAACTACGGCAAGAGGAATAGGTCCCTGTTATCAAGAAAAATACGCGCGCTACGGGATCAGGGTAGGAGACCTCTTCTCCCCCCAGCTTTCTGATCGAATAGATGTTCTCCTTGGCTATGTGAATCCGATCCTTGAGAAGGTCTTCGATCAAGAACCCTTTGGGAGGCAGAGGATATTGGATGATCTTTTGAGAGTAAGGGATCGAATTCGTCCTTTTGTTGGTGATGCGGCCGAGGTGGTTGAGGAATATCTTGCTCAGGGCAAAAAAGTTCTCTTTGAGGGGGCACAAGGGTTCCTTCTTGATGTGGATTACGGCTCCTACCCGTATGTTACCTCCTCTCACCCTGGAACCGGCGGTATTTCATCAGGGATAGGTATATCACCCAAGTCGATAGGAAAGGTGATCGGTCTTACCAAGGCTTACGCCACCCGGGTGGGTGCAGGGCCGTTTCCTACCGAGGACGAAGGTGAGATGGGATGCAAACTGCAGGAGCTGGGCAACGAGTTCGGCGCGGCCACCGGACGCAAGCGTCGTTGCGGGTGGCTCGATCTGCCTCTTCTGCGATACGCTATTCGCTCCAACGGCGTGGACGGCCTTGCCGTAACCAAGCTGGATGTGCTCGACTCGTTTGACAAGTTGAAGGTCTGTACTGGTTACCGTCAACCTGACGGAACTATCCTCACAGAAATTACCCCCTGTGAAGAAAATCCGGGTGAGCCTATCTATGAGGAGATCGAGGGTTGGATGACTCCCACAGCCGATGCCAAATCCTTCGATGAACTGCCGGAACGGGCACGAGCATATCTTATATGGATATCCGAGCAGGTTGGTATCCCTTTATGGTTGGTGTCGGTTGGTCAGGGACGCAAAGCCACCATAACCTTACCCGAGTTCCCCTTTTAGGGGATGATTTCTCCTTAACCCAGAGTATAATCCATTCATGTCTGCAAGGCCTAAGCTCTTACTTCATATCTGCTGCGCGCCTGACGCCACCTCGGTCTTTGAACTACTGAAAGATCGCTTTGAGGTAATCGGTTTCTTCTACAACCCACAGATCGAGCCTCGTGAGGAATATGAAAGGCGTTTGGCTGAGACCAAACGCGTGGCCGAGGAGATGGAATTTGAACTCATTGCCGGTGAATACGATCTAGATCTATGGCAGGATGCTACCCGCGGACTTGAGGGTGAACCTGAAAAGGGCAGGCGATGCGAGGTGTGCTATCTATTCAGGTTAGAGGAGACTGCCAAGGTCGCTTCAGAGAAAGGGTTCGACTACTTCACCTCGACCCTTTCGGTCAGTCCCCACAAATCGTTCGACTGGCTACAAGGGATGGGTCAAGCACTATCGGCAAAATACGGGGTTAAGTTCTTAGCCGAGGATTTCAAGAAAGAGGAGGGGTTCAAGCGCAGTCTGGAGTGGTCAGAGAAACTCCACCTCTACCGCCAGGATTACTGCGGCTGCCTGCCTTCCCTAGAAAATCGCAAAAGGATTCTACAAGAGCAAGAAGAATCCTATCAGCTTTTCGCAGATGAGCTGCGTGCCTGTAAACTTTGCGAGGATTTCCTTGATCCTGCGGTTATATTTGAGGGTGGGGCTAATCAGCCTTTGATGATCATCGGACAGGCGCCGGGGCGGCATGAGCTTGCCTCGCTCAGACCTTTCTCCGGCCCGGCGGGACGCAAGCTTTGGTCTTGGTTTGCCGATCTGGGTTACGAGGAGGATCTCATCAGATCAAACGCCTACGTTACTGCGGTGGCCAAGTGCTACCCGGGGTTGGCTCCCAACGGCAAGGACGACGCGCCGCCCTCCTCTCCACAAAGGAAAAACTGTATACCTTGGCTGGAAGCCGAATTCGCCAATGCTCGCCCCAAGCTTCTGGTACTCATCGGATCACTTGCAGCCAAGACCGTACTAGGGAAAGACGCGGGGATGAATCTGGTGGGCGAGAGGATCGAGCGCCGTATCTGGAACCGCAAGGTTTCAGTGATCGTCTTGCCTCACCCTTCCGGCCTTAACCGCTGGCCAAACATGCCAGGCAACAGACCCAGGTTCGAGCGAGCGCTGGCTCTTCTGGGAGAAGAGCTTAAAAGATATCTGTGATACTAACTTCAAAGGTTAGTAAAGAACCACCTTCCTGGTGGCTTTCCATTCATCCGCTTCCATGCGCACCAGGTATACTCCCTGGGCAATCTTACGGCCTTTAGCGTCACAACCGTCCCAGGTCAGGGTGTGGGTACCTAGTGGGTAGGTTCTGTCTGCAAGAGTCCGCACCTTACTGCCGTTGAGGTCGTATACCGCTATCTCCGTTTTTGTACGATACGGCACCGAAAACTCAATGGTATGCACGTCATTAACCTTAAGCTCGAAGCCCGAAGAAGGCGGGGTCTCTGTAACCCCAGCGCTTGTCCAGACGTCCTTTAAGAGGGTGTCGTTGGCAGGGCACTGGTCTTCGTTCAGCGATACGATGAGCTCTGCGGTGTAGTGTGCCTCAGGGTCTTCGGGTGTCCATAACGGCCATTCCGAGGGGCCCAGGGTGTCCACACCCACATCCATTTCGTCAGATAATGTTATAACATTGTGGTAAACACTGTTTTCTTCGTCATCGTAGATGTTAAGGGTTACGTCGAAAGACTCCGCATAACTTCCGTAATTACCAATGACCGTTATTGGATCTACGTCTGTGTTCGGCTCGACTAATGCAGCAGGTGCAATTATTTCATCCGCGGCCACGTCGTGGTCAATGACTTTTCTGTACCCGATACGAATCACCCGTCCGTCTTCTATGGTTCCGCCGTACGTGATGCCGTGTTCGCCGGTTTGGTCCTCAAAACCGGTTGCACCGTTGTCCGCGTCCCAGCCGTGGCTCGTGGTGTTGTACAGGAAGTGGATCAGGTGACCGCTGTAGAGCACGCCGCACTCGTTAACCTCCAACAGCTCCTGGCCGCCCATCTGCAGAACCACCTCGAAGGTGTACTCGTGGGTCGAAGTGTGGCCCTGGATCCTGTACCACTCGATAATCAGGTTCTTGTCATCCGTGTCATACAGGTAGTACACACGGTTTGTTTCTGAGGGGGGAGGTGTATGGGTGCAATCATTGTCCTGCCACAGCGGGGCAATCAGCGCGTTAGGGTCATCAGTTACCGGGAACGGGGGATCATCGATGGGCGGGTTGGGGAAATCTCCTACTTCGCAAGCGGGATCAAAGCTTATATAACCTTCGTCAGTCATCCAAAGATAGTCGCCCGGCTCGTACCAGACGCCGAAGTACCAGAACGAGTCAACCATGGTGTACCTGTAGCTATAGTCGCTGTATGTGCAAAATTTTTCTGCCTCAGGATCTTGCCATATCGGATCGTAGCCCGGCAACGGGGGAAGTTCAGGTTCAGTAAACGGCGGGTCAGACTGATCGTCATACATGTAGTAATAGCCGGTTTCCTCGGTGGGTTCGGCCACCCAGGCATGGGCAGGAATCGCTAAAACCATCATTGAAACCAGCGATATAAGGATAATACTCGAAGTTCGCATCTTTCCTCCTTTTAGTAGATGTTTCCTTCCAATTTTCAGTATAGGCAGTATGGAATTGTTGTCAAGAGAGTAAGAGCTACTTATCCTTTGGTTTGGTTCCTTTTGATCGGGACTTACGCTTTCGTTCCCGGATGTTTTTCAACCGTTCCTGAAGTCTGGCCTCGAACCCCCGGTCTGTCGGTGCATAATACACGTGTCCTTCCACCTTGGGTGGACGGTAGGACTGGTCTGCAACCGCGTTCTCAAAGGAGTGCGGGTACTGGTAATCTTTGCCGTAGCCGAGGTGCTTCATAAGTCCGGTTGGTGCGTTTCTTAAATGCAGTGGCACCGGTTCTGCCTGGGTCTCCTCGATGTCCTTTCGCGCCGCCTGGATCGCTTTCAATGTTGCGTTGGATTTTGGGGCAAGGGCCAGGTAGATGGCCGCTTCCACCAGATGGAACACGCACTCCGGATACCCAACGAAGTGAATAGCGTCCTTGGCAGCGTTGGCCACAACTAAGGCCTGTGGGTCGGCCAGACCGATATCCTCGCCTGCTAGAATAACCATCCTTCGCGCCAGATAGAGTGGATCCTCACCGGAATCAATCATCCGCATCATCCAGTAGATAGCGGCGTCCGCATCAGAGCCGCGCAGAGACTTGATAAAAGCCGAGATAAGGTTGTAGTGCTCCTCACCAGCCTTATCGTATAAGAGAAACTTGCGCTCCAGCACCGCCTCGGTGGTTTTTTTAGTGATGCCCCTTCTTCCGTTTTTGTCCGGTTCGGTCACCTGGGTTGCCGCTTCAATCGCATTCAGCGCCCTGCGGGCGTCGCCGTCGGAAATTTTGATGATGAATCGTAGTACCTCTTCATCTGCTTCCGGTTTCAGGGGACCAAGTCCGCGTTCCTCGCTCATTGCCTGTTTGAGGATGACCATCAAGTCCTCTTCTTCAAGAGGATTAAATACGAATATCCTTGATCGGGACAAAAGCGGTCCGATCACCTCGAAGGAGGGATTCTCGGTGGTTGCTCCAATCAGGGTGATCGTACCTTTCTCTACATGGGGCAGGAACGCATCCTGCTGAGCTTTATTAAAGCGGTGAATCTCATCAAGGAACAAAATCGTCCGCCGCTTGTGTGCTTTCCACACCATCCTGGCGCGTTCTACGATCTGTTTCACCTCCTTGATGCCCGTGGTTACTGCACTTCTGCCGATGAAATCGGCGTTCACCAGGTTGGCGATAAGAAAAGCGAGGCTGGTTTTGCCCGAGCCCGGCGGTCCCCAGAAGATCATGGATGGGATGTTGCCCGCCTCAATCAGCTTGCGCAGGGGTCTTTTCTTGCCCACCAGATGCTGCTGTCCCACAAACTCGTCCAGGGTGCGCGGACGCATTCGGTCCGCAAGAGGCGCCTGCGAGTCCTCGTCTGGAGAAGATTCTTTGCTTGCAAAAAGATCCACGTTCCATTATAGATGAGGAAGCGGCATAGTCAATTCCTCTCGGTGGATAGGTTGGGTTACTGATTAAACGCCTCAATCCTGACGGAAACTTTCTGCCGTTTCTGCGAGCAAGGTGTTACGGGTGTGTTACGGGTTACGGGTGTGTTACGGGTTACGGGGGTGTTACGGGTACAGGTTGACATAAGTGCTATGTGCGGTTAGACTTTAAGGTAGATGAGATGACGATGATGTATGAGATCGGATTAACCTTTAGATCAAAGGAGCGTCTAAACCAGGATGGAGCAAGAAAAGGGTAATCTTCCGGCAAGACAGGCCCCTCCCGGGCTCAAGCCAGAGCCAGCCAAGGGCAAGGGCAAGTTTAAACGGGGATTTACGAGGCATAAATCCCTCATCTCACGCAGGGAGTGGATTTTCTTTGGCTTGATAGTCCCTGCATTTATCTACGCTTTTCTTGCAGGCATAGGAATTGTTATACTTTCAGTTGCGAGGAGGGATCTGCCCGATCCGGTTTCGCTTCAGGCCTATAAGCCTGCGCTGACTACAAAGGTGTTCGATCGCAACGACAGCTTGATCTACGAGTTTTACGTTGAGCGCCGCGATCCCATCCCCTTGGACAGCATGCCTGTGCTTATGGTGGACGCGTTCGTGACAGTTGAGGACAAGCGTTTCTACAAGCACTGGGGGGTGAGTTTTGCAGACATCTTCCGGGCTTTCCTTAAGAATATAGCCGCCGGTCGTATCGTCGAGGGCGGGAGTACCATTACCCAGCAGCTTGCGCGGAACATGTTTCTTACCTTTGAGAAGAGCCTCATGCGGAAGATAAAGGAAGCGATGCTTGCGGTGCAGCTGGAGAAGATGTATGCGAAGGATGAGATACTTGAGATGTACCTGAATCAGGTCTACTTCGGGCACGGCGCATACGGTGTCGAGGCCGCGGCCCAGAGGTTTTTCGATAAGCATCTGGACGAGCTTTCCATCGAGGAGTTTTGCCTTATTGCGGGTCTTACGCGGTCTCCTAGCTACTACTCGCCTTACGAGCATCCCAAACGCGCCAGGATACGCCGCGATCGCTTCATAAACGCCCTTTACGAGACGGACAAGACAGATAAGAAGACACGGGATGAGCAGATTGCTACCGAGATCAAACTTGCCCCGCGCAGGCTGCCTCCCAACGAAGCTCCTTACTTCGTAGAGGAAGTCAGGCGCTATCTTGAGCGCAAATACGGGTCGGGCTTGATCTACCGCGATGGTGTCTACATCTACACCACGCTTGATCTAAATATGCAGCGTGCAGCCAACGAGGCGGTGGAGACGCAGCTTTTGGAGATCGAGCACAAGAAGAACCTCAAGGTGCTTAAGGCTGACTACGATACGGTGACGTTCACCGACGAGAGCGAGGCTCCGAAGTATCTTCAGGCGGCACTTGTGGCGATGGATGTGCATACCGGCGAGGTTCTGGCGCTTGTGGGAGGCAGGAATTACAAGCAGAGTTCCTTTGATCGAGCCGTGCAGGCGAAACGTCAGCCTGGTTCATCGTTCAAGGTATTCGTTTATACCGCCGCTATAGACAACGGTTTTACCCCTGGTGATGTGGAGTTCGATGCGCCTGTGCTTGTGCGAACAGGGCGTTCGCTTTATGCTCCTGCCAACTGGGATCGTAAATTCTACGGACCTATGACCTTACGAGAGGGGCTGGCACAATCCCGCAACCTTGTTGCGGTGCGTCTTACACGCTACGTTGGCCCTGAAGTCGTTGCCGAGTACGCTCACAGGATGGGCATTGCCTCTCCTCTGAAGCCGGTGCTCTCTATCGGTCTGGGTGCGGTGGAGGTCGCTCCGATCGAGATGGCGACCGCCTTCTGCACCCTGGCGAATCAGGGCTGCAGGGTGGAACCTGTCTTCATCCATCGAATCGTTTCCCGTGACGGCGAGATTATCGAGGAGTGGTTCCCCCAGCAGGGCGAACAGGTTTTATCTCCACAGACCTCTTTCCTTGTGACCTCTATGATGCAGAGCGTGATCAACTCTGGTACAGCCACGGGAATCAGGCGGCGCGGCTTCACCCGGGTTGCTGCAGGCAAGACAGGAACTACCGACGACTTTACAGACGGCTGGTTCGTGGGCTTTACCCCGGAGATTGCCTGTGCCGTCTGGGTTGGTTTTGACGCGAAGCAGACGATCTATCGTGGCGCCTCCGGCAGCTCGTGTGCCGCCCCCATTTGGGCTGCGTTCATGAAGGCCGCAACCGACAGTTTGCCTCCTTCTACCTTCAAGATGCCTGAAGGGATAGTGACCCGTGAGATATGTACGCTTACAGGCCAGCTTGCCACCCCTGATTGCCCTCGCAACCGTACGGAGTACTTCCTCCAGGGAACCGAACCTGCGGTCTCCTGCCAGTACCACCGCCTGCAGAAGCTGCGGGGCGGATCACGCGAGCGGTTCTACCAGCTTGACCGGCGCAACGCAGGCGGCTTTGTGCAGAGCAATATCGTTGATTATTAACTCCCCAGACTCTCTTATGTCACCTGCCACCACGCCCGCTTCAGGGAAGGATTCCTTCAGACTTCATCCTCTTGATCTCAGCAAAGCCTACGAGAAGCTTTTTACACGCTGGGGACCTCAGGGCTGGTGGCCTGCTGATACCCAGACCCAGATCATAGCCGGGGCGGTTTTGGCACAGGCAACCAGCTGGAAGAACGCGGCTCGGGCTGTAGCCAACCTGAAATCCCGGGGGCTTCTTGAAGACACCTGCGACTCCCTTCATGCCCTTCTCGAATTACCACTTCCTGAACTTGCAGAGGCGATTAGGCCCTCAGGTTACTTTCGTCAGAAATCCGGGCGTCTTCATCGTCTCATGGGGTTCCTTGCAGATAATCTAGGTTCACCGCCCTGGAAGATACCTGGGTCTCAAGCCTCACAGTGGCGGGAGCGTCTTTTGAATCTTAAAGGCCTGGGACCTGAGACCGTGGATTCGATCCTGCTTTACGGGTTTGATCTTCCTTGTTTCGTGGTGGACGCCTACACCCGCAGGATGCTTTTGCGACACGGTATGATCTCCGATCAAACTTCCTACGAAGAGATCCGGTTTATGTTCGAGGACGCGCTTCCTCGAAGGAGTGAAATCTACAATGAGTACCACGCGCTTATCGTTCGGTTGGGCAAGGAGCATTGCCGCCGCAGCGCTCGGTGTACTGATTGTCCCCTCTTTGCTTGAGGGACATGAGTACATACGCGGTATCTATCTTTCACCCTACACCGCACATCAGGAGTGGCTGCTTCAAAGGATAGAAAAGGCGGCAGACCGCGGTGATCTGAACGCGGTAGTAGTCGATATGAAGGACGACTTCGGGCTGCTTCGTTATCCTTCCCAGAACCCCATAGCCCGATCCTGCGGAGCGATAAGGCCGATCTTTGATGTGGATTCGTTGATCCGACGCATGCACAATCACAACGTTAGGGTAATAGCAAGGATCGTTTGCTTTAAGGATGATCACGCGTGCAACTATTCCAACTTCGCGGTCTACCGCAGCGGGGGCGGTATGTGGGCGGATGAGGGTGGTGCGCATTGGTTAAACGCTTTCGACGAGCGGACCTGGTCCTACAATATCTCTATAGCCAGGGAACTCGAGGAGATAGGGTTTGATGAGATTCAGCTGGACTACGTGCGTTTTCCTACAGACGGCGACGTTTCCACCTGTATCTTCTACGGGCGCAAGGGCCGGCTCAAGGAGGAGGCCATAGAGGGGTTTTTAAAGATGATGCGAGAAGGCATCACGGTGCCGCTTTCGGTGGATGTCTTCGGCTACGCGGCCTGGCGTACCCTGAAGCTGGAGGGCCAGGAGCTTTCAAGGATCGCCCGCCACGTTGACTACATCTGTCCCATGCTTTATCCTTCACACTTCTCACCGCAGTTCCTTGCAGGTGAACCTGACAGGGATTTCTGGGTCTACTACACGAGCGTGGAGAGTGCTTACAATCTCATTGGCTCCTCAAACGCCCGTATAGTGCCTTACGTTCAGGGGTTTTCGTGGCGTGCCCCGCGTTTCGGTCCCCAATACATCTTCAACCAGATTCTTGCCTCGCTTGCCGCAGGATCGGACGGGTTTTTTATCTGGAACGCCGCCGGCAAGTACCTGCCGGCGTTCGAGGCACTCAGTTGGGGCGGAAGTTCACTCCGAGTGAGAGACGTTCC
>JAYELY010000212.1:0-12851 GCA_034717795.1 Caldifarciminota bacterium | reverse complement strand
CTTCCGCAAACAGAATCTGGTGAATCACGGCTTCCGCCTGCCTTCGGCGCTCGACAACCGGCCATTGAAGTTCGCCGAGTTCGAGCAGCTGGTCGGTCAGCGCATCTACACCTCGGCAACTCCTGGAGCCTATGAACTCATCAACTCCAAGGACAGGATAATCGATCTTGTGGTACGTCCTACCGGTCTGGTTGATCCGCCGATGATAATCCGTCCCACCGCCAATCAGGTTGACGATCTCATAGAGGAGATACGCGTGCGCGTTGAGCGTGGGGAACGCACCCTGGTTACCACCCTGACCAAGCGGATGGCCGAGGATTTAGCCACCTACCTTGCCGAGATGGGGCTTAAGGTGCACTACATGCACTCGGAGATCAACGCGCTTGAACGGGTCCAGCTTCTGCGCGGGCTGCGACTGGGCGAGTTCGACGTGCTGGTCGGCATCAATTTATTGAGGGAGGGCCTGGATCTGCCCGAGGTATCGCTCGTGGCGATACTGGACGCGGATAAGGAGGGGTTCCTGCGCGATACCCGGTCGCTGATTCAGACCTCAGGGCGCGCAGCGCGAAACGTGGAAGGTCTGGTGATCCTTTACGCAGACAGGAAAACAAACTCCATGAAGTCGGCCATGCAAGAGTCGGAACGGCGCCGAAAAAAACAGACCCGATACAATGAAGAACACGGGATAACCCCGCAGACCATAAAAAAATCCATCCAGCAGGTGATGGCAACCACCGGGGTCGCCGACGCCAGGAAGATAGAGGAGCTTGATCTGGGCCATGAGCCCGTCGACGAGGAGGAGCGGCTGGCGATGATCGCCAGATTGCAGGAAGAGATGAAGGAAGCGGCGGATCAGTTGGACTTCGAGAAGGCGGTCATCTACCGCGACCGCATCACCGAACTCAAACTAAAGATAGACAAGGAGATTCTCAAGAAGGGAACCCGACCGGGTTGATAAGTCCTCGATTCAATAATAAGATTGCAGGCCGACCTGACGCGAAGCGGGCGTCCGAAACGCCAACGTCGGCCTCTACGGATTAAGGACAAGCTTTAACTTAAGATCTCTGATACTAAAATCCCCTCGGTCTACACTCCGTGATCCTTGATGCCAGGTCGCGCCCTAAATCGGTCAGGCTGAACCCGTCGTCGGACTTGTGAACCCATCCCGTGGTTTTTAGAAGCTTTAAAGCCGCCCGAACCGCTCCTTCAATCGCGTAATCCGGGATGCGGTCGGTCATGACTGAGCTTACCCTATCCACCAGTTGATCGAACTTAACAGGCTCCTTGAACTCGCAAAGGGTCTTTAAAATTGCACAAGAAACGTTTGTATGCCTGAAGAACTCGACCAGGGAATCTTCGAGGGATTGATTCATAATATCTCCTCCTTAAGTTTGTCAAACCGCCAGATCAATTAAGTGACGTCAACAATCCTGCGATCTCGGCGGCGCGGATCAGGCGATAAGCAGGCCGAACCCTCTCTCTATAGGATCTCGAGTGGTGAAACGGACCGTTAGTAACCATATCCGGCTCTATTCCAACCGACCTGGACTGGGGCAGTACGCGAGCCTCACTCCTTGCGCGATCCGCGGTAACGACCTCTGCTGAACGCTTCACCGCTTCAAATAGTCTGCGCAGATCGATACCAAGTTCCTTCGCAGGCCTCAGATTGATGCGGTAAAGATCGCCTTCAGGCGAGATTCGCTCTGCAAGCGGCTCACCCGTACCCGTAACACAACCACCCGTAACACCCGTACCCGTAACACCCGTAACACCCCCCGTAACACAACCACCCGTATCGCACTTCTCTCCCACCTTACTTTCCGGTTCTATGGAATCCCATTCGTTCTTTAGGCACTCCCACGCCGCTTCAGAATCGGGAAGCAGATGTCCCCCGCCGTAGACAGCCTGGAAGATAAGCTTGAGTTTGTCGGCCTTCTCCAGCTTCCCATGGAGTAATTCCTGTTCCGCAATAATATCTGGAAAGGATGTTGCGGGTGAAAGATCGTTCGGTGGTTTAGGAAAAGAATAGGGGGGGAAGACTGAACCTACTATCTCGCTGGACAACCTGGAGTGCTTCACCCTGACATCACCCAAAGCGAGCTCTTGGGATCGCTTAAGGATAACCTCAACAACCCTCCGGTAGGCTTTACTTCGTCTATCCACATCGAGATCACCAAGCACAAAGGTGGAAAGAACAAATCTACCTGAAGCAAAGAAGATACTGGTAGGAGGCAGGTTAGTCTCTCGGGTAGGCTCCAACCAAAGAAGTTCTGCCACCAGCGTTAGTGAACGATGATGAACTTTCCGGTAACCGCGGTACGTGCGTTAGGGTCTTCGCTTTCGGCACTCAAACGGTAGATGTAGACCCCGTTGGGCAGAGACCTGGCCTCCGCATCAAGGCCGTCCCAGAAGTAGGTACCGAACCCTGCCGGGTAAGAAAACGCAGGCAACCGCCGAACCAGCCGACCGCTTACCGTGAAGATCTGTATCGTTACCCTTGAGGCGGCGCTCAACTCGAACGTAAACTCGGCTGTGGCAGAAACAGGGTTGGGATAAACCAGCGGGTCCGCGATCTCAAGCTCACGCACAAAAGAGGTGTAGAGGGTAAGATTGTACTCCTCTGTATTTAAAAGATTATCGACAGCGTAAAGAGTGAAATCGTTTTCTTCGCTGGTAAGGTCAATCGGAATGTCTGCAGCCCCTCTCGTTGCAAGTCCGTCACCAGTCACCTCATACTCGAAATAGTTCGCCAGATCGATAACCTTATTATTGATCACAAGGCTGAGTGAGTCGCCCTCCCAGCCGGCCAGGCCGGTAAGGTTTATCCCTGATGGATCCTCGAGCTCGACCGTCAGGGTAAAAGACGGCGGCACCGTGTCTCTGTCGGCTACCTCAAGCCCGTTGACCAAAAGTCGAGCTTGAGGTCCTTCGTCGTCGGTGGGTGTCCAGCCTACACTGTCCACGCTGATTCCGTCGATAAGGTAGGTATGGATTGAGTCGCCGTCAGCACAGACCACGTGCCAGTAGGCGGAATCCCCTTGCCTTATCCCCGCAGGAACAAGAAACCGCAGGGTTCGCTCTCCACCGTCAAGCTCACCACGGGCGCGGTAAAGCACCTCTCCCTTGGTGTAGTAAGTCTCCGTTATTCCAGAAGATGTCTTTCTCACCCAACTTCCGTAAGCAGAAGAAAACCATTTCCCCGAAGACATCGGTGGCTCAAACGATATCACTGCGGTATCTCCAGTGGCGAAGCTCTCCACCTCCGATTCAAAACTCTGCGCTGTCGGGAATAGCAACGGGGTACCCGGATCCCCGAACAGAACATACAGGCTATTCTGGGTAGTTATACTAAAAAAGAGATCCCCAACGTTCAGATCCTTCAGGTTCCGAAATGCGCGAGCCAGGCTGTCCGCGAGCAGCTTGTTAGAACCGGCCTCGGTTCCCTTGGTAGCCGCAATGGCGGCGATCACGCCTCCTGCTTCGCTACGGAGAAGTTCCTCTGCAACGCACTCCCAGCGGGTATCCTCGAAACGACCCACTCCGCACGAACAGAACAAGGCAAGTGGGAGTTTGTTACCGTTGCGTACCTTTGGAACGTCGGTATTCATGAACACCTTCTCATGGGTCAACTGGCTTCCGTTACCATGTCCGAAGAAAAACCAGAGCAACGCTCCTTGATTCAACGCATCAATCAGCGCCTTTTCGGCGTCGGGCTTCTTTCCACCGACGAGTGCGTAATCGGAAAGATAAACCTTGACCGGATCGAACTCCGGGGAAAGCAGTTTGGCAATACCTTCGTTGGCAGGGATATGATTCATCCCCCAGTCAATCGAGTCGGGATTACCTTTGTAGTAATCGTCGGCAAGCAAAAGTACCCTGGTACTCCAAGCCTCGCGTGGGGCGGATTCGTAGGCCTTTATCTTATCGAGCGCCGCGTAAGCCTCTCGAAGGTCGCGTGCGGTAATCCTTGCTATAGACATCTCAGGGAAAAACGGCCACTCCTCGTCAAACTCCACAAACCAGCCTTCCCTAACGGCAGCCTTGGACTCGTAAACATTGGGATCGATTACGTAACCCGAGGTGTAGATGAGGAAATACTCGGGCCTCGATGTATAGTTCAGGTTGTTCTTGTAGTCGTAAGTTCCGTCGCCAAGGATCAAAACGTAGAACGGACGGCCACCACCTTTCTCGTAGGCGTAGGAAAGGAAGTGGCGTACTGCCTGCGGCTGGGCCAATCCGTAGCCGAAGTCCTGAACTACATCTGCCAGGGCAACGGCCTTTACCCTTGGGGAATTCACCCCACTCATCTTCAGATTCTGGCTGCGGTATTCCACAAAGGCCTGAGCGGCGTCCAGGTTCTCGTTGGTGGAGAGTACAATATAGTCAACCGACCAGTCCTCGTTCCAAAGCTTTCCTGGTTCGGCCTTCTCTAGACCGGGAGTTAGCAACCTGCGCTCCTCAGTTACCCAGATCGGCACATCTTTCCCTGCCCGAGCACTCATCCTGAGCTTTCCACGGCTAAGTTCCCAGTCAGTCAAGATTACAGGATCAGAAGGCTCGCTGACGTCGAAGATGAACGGAGCCGATCTGAGGTCGTTTAAGAGATAAGTACCCTGTCCGTCAAGCTGGACCCAGAACGACCCATGCTTGAAGGAGAGCTCACGCTCTGCTACCACACGTATCCAGTCAGGATACAACTCCTGCTGTCCGGGTCCGAATACCTCTATCTCTAAAAGCGACTCCTCATCTATAACCACATCCGGAGAAACAACGGTATAGTATGGCGGATTGGTACCCCATCCGGCTACATCCCTGTAATAAAGCGTATCACCCTCAAGAAGCAAACGAAAACTCGTCTCCTCAGTAGTAGTGTAGGCTCTAAAGGTAAAGGTATCTATCCGAGTCACGCCGGAGAAATCCAGAAGAAACGTATCTACAGCGGCGACCGTGCTCTTCGTAATGGCCTTCCACAACCACAGGAGCCCGGAACGACCAGGACATTCGTGGTCCTCCTCGAAGTGGAGCACGGTTTGGGCAGTAGTTACAGCATCCTCGGATAATGGATAAGCTGCGCGAGTCCGGATGCGACGTCCCTTCCCACCGCCCCAGGTCAACCAGTAGACGTTCTCATGAACAAAGGGGTTGACCTCAAAGCTTCGCTCTCTAAACTCCCATCGATTTGCACCGCGTGCAAAGAAAACAACGTAGTCGTGGCGATCGAACCTTCCGTCGGCTTCCCCATGCACATAGACAGGCAGTTCTGTCAAAGTGTCGGGTAAAGGCTCCTCAGGGTCTCGCTGGCCAGGGTAGAGCAACCGCAGGGTTCGTGGATCTATTTCCTTTGGATCGACCCCGATCTTTTTAAGGTCTCTAAAACGAATCCTGTAGACGCCGTCTTCTGAAACGGTTACCTTGACCCAGTTGGCTGAGCCTCCAAAGGGGTTGGGGGGAGCGGCCTGTGGAGAAAGACGCCAATCCTTGCTCTGATCATAGTTCAAAAGCGCAGCCTCATAGATGCGTTCCGCAGGATCATTCCGCGCGGGAATGACCCCAGTCGACGAAGGATTCTCAAAGGTCAGGTTAAGGGTTATCCCATCGTAGAGAATAAGACGCCGCTCGTCGTAATCGTAACGCAAGGGGGTAACCTCAATAACGGCCACCCGGCATCCGCGCCATCGCGTGAGGTTAAAACTCACTGGCTCAAGGTCGTCGGCCCAATCAAACGCCGGTTTTGGCGCAGGGCCGATCGCCGGAACCTCGTAGGTGGAAACTTCGATTCCACGAAGCTCACGGGAGGGGCCGAATGAGTAGTTAAAATGCACATCCCCCTCGGTCGGAACCCCGAGTACGATTCGATAACGAGGCAACGCCGGACCTCCTGGCTCACCGATCACCCAGGCAGCTGGATAAAGCGAGGCAAGATTTATCCTGCCGTGAGAGTGCAAAAGCCCAATCTCACCAGGAGCATCGATCTTGACCCTGACCCCGGTGGGGGAGGTTGAAACAACTCGCGGCTGCGCCCACAATCCGGCCGCAACCAACAAAAGATAGATAGCGATTCTTTTCATTATTTCTCCCTGGCCTCCTCTCTGAGTATAACAGATATACCGTTTTCTAAAGTGTAAACCAGTCTGCATTTTTTACAAACCAACTCCTCTCGATTATAGTTTAATTCGGGGTTGCAGCAAGGAGAACGAAGAGCCTCAAGGAGTTTCAGCTCTATCATACACAGGTACCCTTACACTCACCCGATCCTTCTTAAGCGCAGTCGAGATCGCAGAAAGGCTGAAGTAAAGGAAGCCGAATGCGTAAAGTACAATAAAAGGAAGTATGGCGAACTGCATGGTCACAAGAGAGTAGACGGCGGTCGCGGTAAGGTATATCCCCAGCCCAAGCTCGACAAACGTCGACGGCTTAAGCCTGGCACGATATCCCATTTTATGATCAGCCATGTCCCGGGCCGTAATGTTGTACTTGGGGGTTCGCACGAACTCAGATGCTTTGCCCAGGAAACCTTCAATCACTGCGATGCTGTTGTTTACACAAAGCGCCATCACCGCCGAGATCACAAGGGGAATGGCGCCCAGACGGCTTTTCCAATCCGGATAGGAATCCTTCTGGGCAAAAAAGTAAAGCAGGAAGTACGGTAAAGCACCGATAGAGAATACGCTCATGAACACAAAGTAGGAGCGGTAATCTACACCCGAGTTGCGAACCAACAGAAGCGGCAAGGTGAGAAGTGCAAGCATCAATAGAAGAGGGTACACCAGGTGTGCCGTAACGTGAACCACCGCTTCGAACTTGGAAAGGAAACTCAGTTTGCTTGAAAGGATAGAGGGCAGGAGCTTTTTACCGGCCTGGATGGTTCCCTTGGCCCAGCGGAACTGCTGGGTCTTGAAGCCGGAGACATCAATGGGAAGTTCTGAGGGACTTTTCAAGTCGTTGAGATAGATGAACTTCCACCCTTTCAGCTGGGCACGGAAGCTTAAATCTACATCCTCGGCAAGGCAGTTGCCGTCCCAGCCGCCTGCGTCCTCAATGGCGCGCTTGCGCCACACACCGGCGGTTCCGTTAAAGGTCATGAAGTGGCCAAAACGGTTGCGCATCTGCTGCTCGATGGTGAAGTGCTGATCCAAAAGGATGGCCTGTACGCGGGTGAGTATAGAGTAGTCGTGGTTTATGTGCTCCCAGCGCGACTGCACCACTGCAACCTTCCGATCCTTGAAGTAGGGTATTGTTCTTTTCAGGAAATCCGGTGGGGGCAGGAAATCGGCATCAAAAACCGCCACAAATGACGCGCGAGTCTTACGAAGACCCTCGGTCAAAGCACCGCCCTTGTAGCCCTCGCGATTCGTCCGGTGCAGCAAACGTATGCGAAATCCCTCTGACCGGTAATGTTCCACCAAACGCCTGCATATCTCGGTGGTCTCGTCGGTTGAATCGTCAAGCACCTGAATATCCAGTCTATTACGTGGCCAATCAAGCCTGGTTACCCACTTCAAAAGACGCTCAACCACGTACTTCTCGTTGTACATCGGCAGCTGAACGCATACCAGAGGGAACTTCTCGATGGCCTTGGCCTGCAGAGGCTTCTTGTGGCGAGAGCGGATGTAGTAGAAGAACATAATCCAGGCATGCACGGCATACATTGTAAGGATCATGATAACGACTGCGTAGAGAGCAAGAACAAAATCGAATCTCATCTGAGCCTTTCCTGACCCAGGAACCGCAGTTGCCCGTTGAACGGCCTCTGCAACTTTATGCTCAATGCAATGGCTTCCTCGTAGGTGGTCACGTTAGCAATCCTAAAGATATCCGTGGGATTGTCAACCGGAAGCACCTCATAAAGCACCCCATCGACCGCCACCCCAAGATAGTCAAAGGCACGTGATCGAGGCTCTGGGTTTGCAAGGGTTAACTCAAGCAGTGGCCGACTGAGTGAGTCGAAACCAACCCCTACGAATCGCACCACAGGCACGGCCACGGTATCGGCGATATGGAAGATATCCGAGAGTTCCCCTCGCGTGTTGATCTGTGGACCTGCGCCTTCAAGGTTAAGACCCAGAATAACCAGCTGGCCCGGTTCGCCAAGGATCTCTGCCACTTGTTTATCCACGGGAAATGTAAGTGCTGCTTCGAGGTTCCCTGCTTTGATGCGCATACGCGATGCGCGGCCCACATCATTCAGGCGTTTACCTAGAACCGACTTCGCCTTGGCAAATCTACCTTCTTCAAGAGCATAGGTGAGTTTGAAGTTCTCCGAGAACGGAATCCTTATTTTTTTGCGCCTGTTGACACTCGAGACTCTGAATTTGAACTGGATGTCGTCATCGTCGGAGCGGGCGTTTATCTCTCTAGGAAGAAGCGTGCGTCCATCCACCACAAACTCGGCGGTGTATTTCTTCTCAAAGCCGGGATCGAGATAAAAGAGATTCGGCTGGAACGAGTAAGTAATCGTTTCCCCATCGTCTTCAACCAGCTCAAACCCCCTTCCCTTCCTGCGGAGAAGCGCCTGACGGATAACTCGATCGGCCTGCTCAAGGATCTTCGCCTCCTCACTCTTCTGGCGGGGCACCCATTCTCTGCCCTGCTTCTCAAGCTGGTAGTCGCCGGCAGCGGCCAGATTGAGAACGCGTTCCTCTTCCCCCATCCGCCATGTGCCCTTAAATCGCAGGGCATCCGGCAAAACCACGACGCCTGAACCCTCAACCTCAAACTGCATGGAACTCTTAGCCACGTAGTAACCAAACCTGAAAGAACCCTGCTGTTTAAGGCTCTCCCATGCGTACTGGGGAACATCCTCGTAGGTCAGATCAGAAGGCGGCCTTACAACCCGAACACAACCTGCACCCACGATTACCGCAAAAAACGCAAAAGAAGCCAATCTCCGCATCAAAAATCAGCCCCCAGTCTGAAGTGAACGCGCCATGGTTTATCTTCTTCTGTTTGATACGGTCTTGCAAAATCTAGCTTGAGCATCCAGTAGCCGAAAAGCCATCGTACGCCGACCCCGTAGCTGGCCTTGAGGTCAACAAGATCGCCGTTCTCCCATAACACAGGCGGCTCATCATCCCAGATGAAACCTGCGTCGGTAAACACTACTCCGCGGACACCCCCCAGGGTAAGAGGGAGGGGAAAGGCCATATCCAGTTGATCAATAAACGGCACGCGCAGCTCAAAATTTGAAAAGACCACCTTTGATCCGAACGAAGGTTCGTAGGTGCTGTAACCGCGAACGTCATAGGCTCCTCCCAAGGTAAAGTATTCGTTATCCTTACCAAAGCTTGCGCCGCCAAAGCCCCGTAGTGCAAACGAGGCCCTGCGGGTAATCCCCAGATACCCCCTTAGATCGGTCATAACCGTTTGGTACTTAAGCGGGGAGAATACGGAGGAGTATCCGCCGAGCCTCAACCTTAAGCCACGCATAGGCGTAGCATAAGCCCACAAGGCGTTATCGAAGATAACAGCACCGTTTGCCTGGAACAAAGGCTGGGTATAAACAGTGTCAGAAGCCGCCACAAACTGCGAGTAGCTGACAAACTGGCAGTCAAAGTACTCATGCTGGGTCATCGCCATCGCATCCGCACCTGTCTGGACGCGGAAGAACTTGCTTGCAGGAACGGAGATCAGGGTGCTTACGCCGCGGCGGGCTCGTTCAATGTAGTTGAAGGTTGAATCCGAGGTCCAGTACATAAAGAAATCGGCAAACTGGAACGCACCCACTGCGAAGTCCACCCTATGCTTGAGGTACCAGTAAGAGACCGCGATATCGGAGTAAAGTATGTCCCCGTAGAGATTTGCATCTACGTAGATGCGGTGATTTCCAAGCATGTCACTTATGCCCAAACTGAAGTTTCCCATTGCCCCGTAAAGACTGGAGTAGGCCCCTGAACCGTAGATGTAGTCGGGCGAGAACGAGACGCGATAGCGGGAAAAATCTTCGAGCGTAACCTCTTCCTCTTCGTAAGGGTAAGGTTCGGAAGTAACATCTGATGTATCAGCCTCCTGTGTGGATACCAACGAGGTAATTTTACCGTTAAGCATGGCTACATCCCAGCCGGAGCTGTTGTAGACAAGCATCGCCGTCTTGCCGCTTGAAGAAGGGGAAAACTCCTCGATCTTCTCGAACCAGTTGGTGAGCGCAGTAAGGGTCTGCTCGTCCTGAGAAAAGGTATAAAGCTGAAAACCCGGGCCGATGAAGTAAAGGCTTTCCTGGATTCGATACGGGGAAGCAATATTCGCAAACCTGGGAGTGATGCGTTTCGTGCGTCCGGATGGAAGGAGTTCCCATACAGCATAGCTTCCCACCTTCCAGGTGCTGTCAGCATCTGGCCTGTCCGAAACGTAAAGGATGAGGTCCCGGTCAAAGGAAGGGTCGGCCTCTTCATAGAGATCGTACGTGAGACGCTCGACGTGACCGGTGGCAAGATCGAGGGAATAGAGATCGCTCTGCCCTTCCTTTACGCCCACGTAGACAATACGAGTGTCGGAGACAGCCGGGGCATAGGCGTCATCCACCTTGAGCGAATAGCGTTTTTCTGTCTTTCCCGAGGCATAGTCAACCCATAAGAGCACCGGCTTGCTTCGTGAAAAACCTACTACGGCAAGATGGGATTCGTCTCGAGACCAGGCAAGGCTCCTGCACAGAAGTGGCAAGCGCTCAAAGGTGGCGGAACGCCCGGCTTTAATGAGCTTCTTCAGATGTTGGCCGTCGAATGCACTTATTACGTTGACGGTAATGTAATCACCCTTGCTGGTGGCGTAGGCTATCTTGGTTCCCGAAGGCGAAAGCGCCACGCTGCCGTTGTAGTAGCTGAAGTCCTTCTCATGATCGGTAAGGAGTCGTGCCTGGGTCTTTCGGTTCTCAAGATTCTCCATATCCGGCAGGTAACGCATCCGGAGCCAGTTGAGCCAATCTGCGCCGAAATCCTCGACGTTCATCCCGAATACCTTCTTAAAAGCCGCATCCATGTTGCTTCTGAGTTTGATAGCATGCAGCAGTTCAAAGACCTTCTCCCGTCCGTAGCGTTCCTCGATGAAAAGGAACACACTCTCACCCTGCCGGTAGACAACGTAGCCGCCCCAGTACTCAAACTCCTCTAAGGGGATTACGTTATTTGAGACAAGAAGGTCGCGCATGAAGGCGTCTGCATCCTCCCCGCCGTGCGATGAACAGAACTCTGCCGAGCCCTCCATAATCCAGAGAGGCGGCATAAAGCCCGGGACTAGCGAGAAAAGGTTCGAGATGGCAAGGGAGAAGTAAAGATCGAACTGAAAGATATGGGTAAGCTCGTGGTAAAGCACGTGATGCAGCTCCTTGTAGGAGCCGGTGAAAGGCACCACGATTCGATTCTTGAAAAGCTCTGAGAACCCGCCTATGGACTCCTCGATCGGCTCAAGGATGATGTTGGTGGCGGCGAAGTCAGGCTGGGATTTATAGATGATCGCCGGGATCTTTACACCGAGATCAAACCCAAAATCAGATGAGTGCTCGCTGTAGGCTTCCTCAAGCACCTCGGCGGCGAACCGGGCCAAGGGTTCTCCCCCCTCTTGGATGTAGATGGAGAAGTGCTCGGTTTCATAGGTATACGTAGGTTCAACCTCTCGCTGGACCTTGTTCTTGCCGTAGTAGTACTGGGCAGCGAGCAAACCCGCACTCGAAAGTAATACCAAGAGAACTCGTCCGGCCTTCGACAACCTCATAGAATCAATCCACTGTTATGGTCTTTGAGATGTTGCGAGGCCGATCCGGGTTAAACCCTCTACCCACCGCGGTTCGATAGGCAATCATGTACAGGGGAACGGTAGAAAGTATGGGCATGAGTACCGGGTGCGCCTTGGGCAACTTGAAGTAGAGATCGGATTCCGCCTCAAGCTCCTCATCGGGTGGACCTATGGTCAAAACCCTGCCCTTGCGGGTGCGAACCTCGTTAACATGAGAAAGCACGTAGTACTTCTCAGGTTCAGATACAACAAAGAGCACCGGATAGCCTTCCTCAAGACGAGAGATAGAACCATGCTTGAACTCCCCGGAATACATCCCTTCCACATGGAGATAGGTTATCTCCTTCATCTTGAGCGCCCCTTCAAGCACCACAGGGTAGCTCATCCCGTAGCCCAGGTAGTAGGCGTCAGGCCAGTTGATAAGGGAATCAACAAATGGTGCTATCTTCTCTTCATCGTCGAGAACGGTCTGCAGCATATCTGGCAAGGAGAGGAACTCACGCGCCGAAAGCCCATTTGTACCTTTAGTCTGCGCAATCTTGAGCGCCAGGTAGAGCAGGGCAATAACCTGGTTAACGTATGTCTTGGTTGCAGGCACGGCTATCTCCAGATCGGAGGCTATTGGCAGAACGTAACGCGAACGCATGGCAAGGGTTGAACCGATGTTGTTCACAAGTGAGATAATTTGGGTTCGATTCTGGATTGCGTCAAGAACGTTCTTTATATCCTTTGTTTCCCCGCTCTGGGAGATCAGGAGGACTACATCCCGTTCATCAACACAGTCCTTATACTTCTCCAGAAACTCGCTGCCGAATGAGGGGGTCACCGGAATCTTGGCCAGGCGTCCGAAGTAGAAGGAACCTAAAAGTCCTGCAAAGTGCGATGAACCAGCGCCCACGAAGAAAACCCTTCGCGCAGACGTAAGCTTCTCAATCACCGTGGAAGTATGTTCTGCTTTGGGAAGATAACGTATGAGTTCCTGAGCCTTCGAAGGAATCTCATGAATCTCCTTGAGCATAAAATGGGGGTAGTCACCCTTGGTTATCTCCTCAGGGGTAATGGAAAGAGTCTGCACTTTCCGCTCGATCGGGTCATCTATATTTCGGATATTGTAAATCCTGTGGGAA
>JAYELY010000211.1:0-2501 GCA_034717795.1 Caldifarciminota bacterium | reverse complement strand
ATGATGCGAGAAGGCATCACGGTGCCGCTTTCGGTGGATGTCTTCGGCTACGCGGCCTGGCGTACCCTGAAGCTGGAGGGCCAGGAGCTTTCAAGGATCGCCCGCCACGTTGACTACATCTGCCCCATGCTTTATCCTTCACACTTCTCACCGCAGTTCCTTGCAGGTGAACCTGACAGGGATTTCTGGGTCTACTACACGAGCGTGGAGAGTGCTTACAATCTCATCGGCTCCTCAAACGCCCGTATAGTGCCTTACGTTCAGGGGTTTTCGTGGCGTGCCCCGCGTTTCGGTCCCCAATACATCTTCGACCAGGTTCTTGGTTCACTTGCCGCAGGCTCGGACGGGTTTTTTATCTGGAACGCCGCCGGCAAGTACCTGCCGGCGTTCGAGGCGTTCAGTTGGGGCGGAAGTTCACTCCGAGTGAGAGACGTTCCGAGCCTCCCAGAAATCCATACGAGAAGTAGACCGCGTCCAACGTTAAGTGAAGCACTTTGGTAAACTCGTACTCGTAGCCCAGGCCGAAGCTGAAACCTCCCCACGTGCCAAGATGATAGCCTGAGCGATACCCCCCTCTAATGACAAGACCTGATGAGCCCATGCCGTCCTCAGGCGAGAGGTATATCTTAAGTTCTCCTCCCAAGCCAACGGTAGGCGGATCATCAATAGGCCAGGCAAGGTCGGAGGCGAAGAGAAGATGGCTGCCTTTTAAGGGGAAGAGCAGGGCTAGCCCTCCTCGGACGGTGGTGGGGGCAAACTCAATATCATAAATGAATCTTCGTGGGGTTCCCAGATGCTGAAGCACAAGGCCTAAGTAGAGGTATTTGGTCGGCTTAACCTTTAGACCGAAGTCTCCTAAGAGCGAGTAGGCATGGTAGTTGTATATCTTTGAGGCTACAAACTTCGCCGAAGCGCCCAGCGAAACGTAGCGGTTCAGCTCCCATCCGACTCCTGCCGATCCCAGGGCGTCATAAAGGGAGAACTCCCCATGGGTTCTACCCTCCTCGTCTCGAAGGGTATCGGTTGCCGAAAGGTATGCCAGCGCGGCTCCCATGCTTACCTTTCTGCGGCGAGAAAGCGGAAAGACGGTTGCACCACTGCTGTAGGTTACGTTTCCAAAAAGGTTCATGAACATGAGCGATACGTCGAGATGATCCATCATACCAATTCCTGCGGGATTCCAGAACATCGCGTTGGCGTCGTCTGCGACCGCGGTAAACGCCTCACCCATCGCCACAGGACGCGCTCCCACCCCGAGCTTCAGAAAAGGCATCCCTATCGTCACAGCCTGAGATGCAAGTGCCAGAGAGAGGAGTATAGCTACCATAGGAAAGAGAAGGATAAGCCTGGATTCAACCGTCCGCCGTAGCTAATCCTTGCTTCAAGGGCCGCACTCCACGATTCCCTTGAGTATAGAAGGGAAAGCGAGGCGTTGACTGCCGCTCCGAATCCCGCAAGCGGCTCTTCGTATTGATTGATGTCGGAGATTAATCTCCCAAAGGCATAGCCTGCTGTACCCCCCAGAGAGATCACCGGTTTGATCTTCGATTGACTGAATGGGTCATAGACTACGTCCCCGCCGCCTCCTGCACTGAGGTAGAGATCGTAGCTCTCATAAGCGTCGTCGGCGCAGAATGTTGCGGGTCCAAGGAGCGAGACGCGTGGGCGAATAAAGAGATGGTTGTCCGGTCTGATGCCTGCGCTCACATCCGCGCATAAGGGAACGCCCGTCAGGTCTCCTGGAGAGAGAGGAGAAAGCAGATAGCCGATCGAGAAGGAAAAGATGCCCCTGTGTATACCGACCTGGGGCTTTAAGATCGTTGTGAACCCTTCGTAGGGGTCCCTGAGCTCCACCACGTGAATCGTTGCCGCGAACCCGTCTTGCGCTCTGACCGTGTAGGCCAGATCCTGACCTGCCATTAAGGTCCCCAGGTTGTTCTGGGCAAAACCTCCCAGTAGAAGAAAGATTATTACACCCATGAAGGAATTATAAGAGAGCGACAGGCGTTGTCAATCTCTGCGACCTTACCTGGGTAGACGGCGGCGGCACGCCGCGAAGCAATTTCACATATCTGACGTGCGTTGATTAATGACGCCCTTTAAATGTCCTTAAAGTGGATGATTAAAGGACTGAGCTAAATCGCAGATTTGTTCCACATATGAGATCGCCACCCTCCCTTCGGTTGGTCGCGATGACGGCTTGTTTTGCGATCTTTCGTCCGCAGGAGAAAAACGCTATCGTAGGCAGCGTCGGGGTCCACTAAAAGAGGTGTGTTACGTGTCCGGTGGGCCTGTAAGCCGAATTCTGTCGAGTGCGGTCATTTATCTTGGGCCAGCGCGTTGCCGCGGGCATCCTGCAGCCTACCCGAGGGGTCGAGGTAAAACCTCATCGGCGGGCCGCCGCCCCTCTGCTTGGCCTTGCTCCGGGTGGAGTTTACCGTGCCCCGAATGTTACCATCCGGGCGGTGCGCTCTTACCGCACCTTTTCACCCTTACCTGCG
>JAYELY010000210.1:0-2501 GCA_034717795.1 Caldifarciminota bacterium | reverse complement strand
AGCGCCCAGGGCTACGATCACCTCAGCCGTCGCAATGAACGTAAATGGTGAGGTTATGACCTCATCCCCAGGACCCACGCCCAGCGCCCTCAAGCAGATCGCCAAAGCATCGGTGCCGTTACCTACGCCGATAGCGTGCCTTACGTCAAGATAGGAGGCGGCCTCAACCTCAAACTCCTTCTCCTCCTGCCCCAAAATGAACTGGCTTGAGCGAACCACCCGTTCAAACGCCTCCTTGAACTCCTGCATCAGCGGCTCGTGGTGGGCCCATAAATCTATCTGCGGAACCTTCATGAAATCCTCCTGACCTTATCGTCCTCGAGCTTATAAGTTCCCTTGCAGCGTGCGTTGCACGTTACGGTATCCGAATCGTCAAATTTTAACCGCTCGCCGCATTCGCACATCCAACCTATCTGACGCGCGGGAACACCGACCATCAACGCGTAATCAGGCACGTCCTTGTGGATAAGCGCGCCTGCGCCGATAAACGAGTGCATTCCTAAGGTTATTCCGCACATGATGGTTGCGTTGGCGCCGATCGAGGCACCTTCCTTGACTAATGTCGGAATCCATACCCCTCCTTTGGGATATGCGGCGCGCGGGTTCATATCGTTCGTAAACACGCAGCTTGGGCCGCAGAACACGTTGTCCTCCAACGTCACCAGGTCGTAGATGCTCACGTTGTTCTGAATCTTGCAGTTATTCCCGATCACAACCCGCGAACCAACGAACACGTTTTGCCCAAGGCTGCAGTTTGCCCCGATCTTGGCACCGCTCATGATGTGCGAAAAGTGCCAGACCTTGGTTCCCTCGCCTATATCTACCGGCTCATCCACCACTGCGGTATGGTGGACGAAGTATGGTGTTTGGTTCATCTTAACTCTCCAGGGTTCTTGATTTATGCCCCACGTCGGTACTTCGTCCCGCCGCGGGGACCCCGACTTACCCCCTCCATAATCTTCTTTATCCCCCTGTATCCCCCTTGAAAAGGGGGACTTATGGCCTCCCTTGTTAAGGGAGGTGGCCGCTCTTCGAGAGCGGGCGGAGGGATTCACCTTCCTCCGGAACTTCAAATCTCCCCCTCCCTTGTGGAGGTTCAAACCTCTCATTTCCCCCTCCTCGGTGGAGGGGGCAGGGATGGGGTGAATCTTTAAATCTTCAAATCTCGTACCTCACAGCGGTTGATACGCCCCTTTTTGTTTAAGTGAGGCCTGGGCTGCTTCAAGTATTCTTACCACGTCCGCACCGTTCTGGCCGTCGGTCAGGGGTTTTTTGCCGTCCAGAACGCATTGCACAAAGTGCTCGCACTCAAGCCTTAGGGGTTCCGCCTTCCCGATCTCAAGGAGTTTTGGGGTAAAATTGCGGTGGTGTTCGAAATCGCCGTTCCCTCTGGGTTTGATCCACTCATCGTAGAACTCCAGGGTGGAATCCGCGCCCACGTCGTGGAAAACGATCATCCCCTTGGTTCCTATGACCTTGAGTCTGCGTATCTTGGTTGGATCGAGCCAGGATGCGCGCACGTGACCGAATCTGTTGTCTGAATAAAAGAGCGAGACGAAAACCATGTCCTCGATCCCAGTGGTGAGGAAATCGGCTCCTGCAGCGGATAGGCCTTCAGGCATCTGGTTGTCGAAAAGGTAGAGTATCATGGATAAATCGTGCGGGGTAAGACTCCACAGGGCGTTTTCGTTGGCGCGCGCGATCCCAAGGTTGACCCGTATGGAGTTTACGTACAAGAGCTTGCCTATCTTTCCCTGGTCTATGAGCTCTTTTATCTTTCGTATCGCCGGATGATAGAGCATGAGATGCCCTACCATCAGGATCAGGCCGCGTTTTTGAGCAATCTGCACAAGTTCGTCGGCTTCCTCGGCCTTGAGCGTGAGTGGCTTTTCGCAGATCACGTGCTTGTCACAAAGCAGGGCTTCGCGGGCAAGATCGTAGTGGGTGGGTGCGCTTGTAGCGATGCATACCGCGTCAACGTCTGAAGTCAAAAGCTGGTGCGGATCAATGGTGGTTTTTATACCGGGGTAGTTATTTTCTATCTTTTCAAGTGCCGCCTTGTTGATATCCGCCACCTGTTCGAGACTTACGCCGTCAATCGAGGCGAAGTTGCGAATAAGGTTCGGTCCCCAGTATCCGGCGCCGATTACTCCAAGATGTATCATCTATCTCCTTTTCTCTAAGATGGTTGAGAAGGTGGGATTTTAAAAACCTCCGGATCCAAGTTTTGCGGGCCTTGTTCGGAAGAGGAGAGAGATTCAGTGGTGCATATGGGCAGGGCTATCTTCCACACCTTCAAACTCCTGGCCTTACCCTTGACCTTTACCGGCTCCATGGGGATGAAGTCGAAGTGATCCTTGACTTCCCGGTACACGCTGTCTGATACCACAATCTCGCCGCCCTTGGCCACGGTTTGCAGACGGGAGGCGGTATTGACGCTGTCTCCTATAACCGTATACTCCAGCCGCTGGGTGGAGCCGATATTGCCCACAACCGCCTCG
>JAYELY010000209.1:0-2509 GCA_034717795.1 Caldifarciminota bacterium | reverse complement strand
TGGTGAATGAAGATAGCTCTGGTGGCCACCGGGTTGAGTCTTACTGGCTGGATAACGACCGCTTCGTGATGTTCTGGAAAGATCCGAGTGCTTATCCGATTATTGTGGGTAGGGTGTTCAGCGATCGTGGTCTGACGCGCCATCCCATACGCGGGCTGATATGGTGGGATTCCCTGTGGCTTGCACATGGCGGTTCAGAAGGCTGGTATTCCACCGCTGTTTCGCCTAACGACAGCTTTGCCTACACGCACATGAGAACCTACTTTAGCAATCCTGATACATCTGATCCGTCGAAGGACCGCAGCTGGGAGCATGGGGCAGGGATACTGGGATATATACAAGACAACGAGCCGATACGCTGGACTAACCTGTTTGAGTACACCCCGCCGTTGGGCGCGGATACCGTGGGCGGCGATTTTCACAATCGGTATCACTCTCGACCTCCTGCGGTGGCCTGCTGCGACGACCGCCTCGTTTGGGTGTACTCTCGACTTAACACCGACACCATCTTTGAGGCCTACGCCCTCATCACCGACTGGGACATGGGCGTAGGGGTAGTTGAAAGACCTGTCTTTACCCAATCCCCCATCCAGCTCTCAGCATCCCTCAACCGCCTTTCCTACGACGTACCCGGCCAAGCTTCCCTTACCCTGTACTCCGCGGACGGGCGGAAAGTACTCACCGAGACCATAGAAGGCAAGGGTATCTGGGAAGCACCTAAGTTGCCCTCCGGCGTCTACTTCGCAAGGGTCAAGGACAACTCAGCCAGCGCCAGAGCCAAGCTGGTAATCCTCCACTAAACCTTGACAGAGGGGTGAATCCGCCTTTAATAACAAAAAGGAGGTCGAGATGATCAGTATAAGCCTTTTGGCTTTAACCCTGTGCGGTGATATACTTGTGCAGCCCTTTCGTGTTGCCGAGGCTGAGCCAAGGCATCATCAGGTACATCTGCGCGCGGCTATGGCTGGAGATGGGGGGGTTGCTATAGCATGGGTGGATAGTCTTCAGCTTCCCGATCACTTCGAGCTTGATATCTACATTCGGTTCTTTGAAGAAGATGGCGCTCCCCTGACCGATGCCTACAAGATACCCAAGCTTGCGGATACAAACTGGATATACCATCCTCGCCTTGATATGGACTCGCTTGGTAATACGGTTCTAGTTTGGATTGATGACAAGACTGAGAGCAACGAAGAGCTCTCCAACATCCGCTTTCAAGCCTTTGGTCCTGACGGTACCCCTCGCGGTTCTCCCAAAACGCTTTATTCGCAGGTAGATATAGGGTTTGCAACACCCGTAAGTCTTGCGAATAACGGTGAGTTTGCTATGGTTTTTGAGACAATATTGATTGGACGTGGCACTGGCATCTGGGTTCAGCGCTTTGATCTCAAAGGCGTTCCCCAAGACTCAGCCTTTCTGGCGCATGTTGATTTCGATAGTATTAGCGATACTCTCCACTTCCGCTATCCCGAGGTAGCGATGAACGATGCAGGCGACATGGTTGTAACCTGGCTTGATTGTATTGAAAGCGCTCGTATGTATCCACGGTTCCAGGTATTCGATGCCCAGGATGAACCCATCCTGCCCTGGGAGCCAATGGGACATCGCCTGGACGACGGAGGGGAACAGTGCGGCGCCTGCCGGCCTGAACCGCACTGGCTCGATAATGACCGTTTCGTGGTCTTCTACCGCGATTATATGGCCCCCAGGCCTACTCCTTTTTTTCCGTTTCTAGGCCGCGTCTTTAGCGAACGGGGTCTTATTCGCCACCCCATACGCACGTTGATATGGGGGGATTCTCTGTGGTTGACGGGCGCGGATCCACGAGGCCAGTACTCCACCGCCATTGCACCTAATGACAGCTTCGCCTATACGCACACAAGGAACCACTATGATTATCCTGATACGTCTAACCCGTGGAAGCAGCGTAACTGGGAGCATGGGGCTGGCTTCTTAGGTCAGGTTATCAACAACGAGCCCTGGCGCAGGACCAACCTGTTCGAGTACACCCCGCCCTGGGGAGCAGATACTGTGAACAGCAATTTCGGTAACTGGTTTCACGATCAGGCTCCTGCGGTGGCCTGCTGCGATGACCGTATCGTTTGGGTGTACTCCCGCCTTAACACTGATACCATCTTCGAGGCCTTTGCCATGATCACCGACTGGGACATGGGTATAGGGGTAGTGGAGCCACCGATTGTTGAAAAGCCGCCTAACTGGGAAGTGATGACCTCCATCGGTTCTCAAATAGTGCTGCGATATCAAGATAGCCCCGATGGCTTTCGAGCTTCAATCTTCGACGCCTCGGGCCGCAAGGTTGATGAGGTGCACGCAACTGAATCCTCTGGAATGATTACCTGGGGGAGGTGTTACGGGCCTGGGGTTTACTTTATAGTGCCGCAAGACTCTCAAGCACCTGCGCTCAAGGTCGTTCTTGTGAGATAGTCTGGGGTCCCCGCAACGGCGCGAAGCGGCTGGTGAGGGGGCGAGATTGCTTCGCTCACCGGGT
>JAYELY010000208.1:6918-12911 GCA_034717795.1 Caldifarciminota bacterium | reverse complement strand
TAACCCTCTTGAGCAGATGAGTTAATGATGGGCTTTCTAGGGCGGCCTGCAAAAACGGACGGTTATTATGAGTGAATGTCAAAGTGTGAATTTCCACGAAAGAAAAGGAGGTGCGTCAATCCTTTGTAATCGGAGTATTCCGACCCCAGTTCACATAGAGTTATGTTGAAAAACCCATCCAGCTAGAGCTAGGAGGTTTAACATGAGAGTAAAAGTAAGGGGCGTCTTTCTCGCCATGGTGTTACTTCTCATTCCAGGTCTTTTAATGGCCGGTATCATGGGGAAGATCACCGGGCGGGTAAGAGACGCCGGAACAGGAGATCCCCTGCCCTCTGTAAACGTCATCGTGCGACAGAATGGTGAGTCCATCACTGGTGCTGCGACCGGTATGGATGGAACCTACGTGATCTCTAACCTTCGTGCCGGCGAATACACCCTTGAGTTCTCGATGATTGGCTACCAGGTTGTTGTGGTGAGCGGTGTCAAGGTTACGGCCGACCAGGTTACCAGACAAGACGCAAGGTTAAAGCCCGGAAGCATCGATATGCCGGTGCAAATAATTACTGCCGACCGCCCGCTTATCACCACCGAACCCTCTCCTATAACCAACAGGGAGATCAGTCAGAGGCCGGTGGAGGACTATCGGGCCGTTGTAGCGCTTGTAGCTGGAGCTACCGAGACTGCGAGTGGCTACTCGTCAGGTCTGCACATCCAGGGCGGCCGAACCAACGAGGTGGTCTACGTGGTTGACGGTATCAACGCCAACGATCCAGTGACCGGTCAATCGGGCGTCTACATAGACAACACGGCTATTCAGGAGATGACCATTAACACCGGCACCTTCAATGCCGAGTACGGCGATGCGATGTCCGCGGTGGTCAACATCGTCACCCGTGAAGGCAGTAGCCAGAGATTCGAAGGCACAGCCGAGTATGAGACCGACGCTCACCTGAGGCTGAGTAAGGATCCGATCAAATATCCGAACAAGGATATGTGGCATAACAAGGGATCCTTGTCCTTTGGCGGACCACTGGGTCTACCGCGTTCCTCATTCTTCATCTCCGGGAACATCCTCGAGCACGAAAACAGACTCCCCTTCAACGATCAGCACCGCAAGAACGGAACGCTTAAGCTTGCCTGGCGACCGACAGAGGGTGGAGCTAAGTTTACCCTTTCAGGCAACTACTCCAACACCTGGCGTCATGGCTACAGCCACGCCTACTCGAAGGGCATCTGGTTGGAAAAGGGACCTATGGTTAACCAGGACAACTATCAGTTGAATCTCAAGGTCAATCATCGTATTGACAAGATAGCGTACACGGTCAACGTGGGTACGTTCAACACCCATCGCAAGACCTCCTACATGGACGGCGCGCATTACAACGATTTCCGCATGGTGGGTCGTATGCTGATGGATTGGGTAAGCTGGGCCTACGGTCGGACCTGGTGGGAACATGACACCACCATCTCCGAAGAAGGAGACACCATAATAGACTCGACCTTCCAGCGCATCTACAACGCGGACTCCATGAGCTTTCATATCCCCGAGTCGACCTTTGCCTACGTTGACAACAACACCCAGGACTCCATTTACTTCAACATCCTTGAGCGCTACTCAGCCATCACTGAGGATCCGGACTCCGCGGTCTGGTTCTTCCACAACGAGTACGTCAAAAAGAACGGCTACCTTATAGACGGCGACAGCGTATTCCGCTGGGTAGGCTGGAAGGAGCAGCTTGAGTCCCTCAACTGGCGCTGGTACGAGGTCAACGAGTGGCGGCCCACGATCGATCCTGTCACAAAGGATACCGTAGGTGTGCACTACCACCTCTTCGATTTTGACCTCTACAAACACTACTACGACCTCTGGCGGAACTGGAAGGATACCACAGTTGATAATCCCTACGAGGACAGCCTTGAGAGCTCAGGGAACCTCTACTACGTTCGTTACAACCGCGATCCCTTGTTCCGTCGTTTCAATTACTTCTTCTTCCCCTACTGGGCGGAGCGCAACACCACCAAGTACATAGCTGACGCTTCCTTCGACTGGAACCCCAACGAGGTCCACTGGTTCAAGGCAGGCATGAGCGGAAACTATCATTTCCTCGACTACAAGATGATCCAGTTTGTCAACGAGAACCCCTACAACGATACCTACCACAAGGAACCGATCATCGCTGCGGCCTACGTTCAGGACAAGGTTAAATATGAGGACCTCGAGCTTCACGCCGGTGTTCGCTTCGATTACTTCCATCCCGCATCCGACTACTTTGTTGACCCTGAGAACATTGACTCCGGCAAGGTAGCTGCAAAGCCTAAATTCCAGTTCAGTCCTCGTCTTTCGATCTCGTTCGCGGTCTCTGAAAAATCCATGATGTACGCATCCTACGGCCACTTCTTCCAGCCGGTCGACCTGCAGGATCTTTATGAGAATCTGGAAGCCGACATCACCGTGGGCGTACCTCTGCTGGGTAACCCCAATCTGCCGCCTCTTAAGACGATCTTCTACCAGGTGGGATACAAGTACGCCATATCCAAGGACATGGCGTTTGAGCTTAAGGGTTACTACAAGGATCAGGAGAATCTTCTGGCTACTCGTAGCGTAAACACAATCTACAAGAGTAAACTTTCGACCTACACCGTGTACGTAATCGAGGATTTTGCCAAGGTCAAGGGTTTCGATGTGGGTTTGGTGCGTCGGGCAGCCCGCTTCCTTTCCTGGAATATAACCTACTCCTTCATGGATGCCAAGGGTACCGGTTCTTCAGGGCGTGAGTTCTACTACCGCTATCGCGGCACCGCTCTGGAGCCCCCGAAGCACGAGTACCCGTTGGAGTTCGACATTACACACTCGCTCAAGGCCAACTTGAACTTCTATCTTGACCCGGACTTCTCAGTCAAAGCTTTGAGACTGACCAATCTGAACGTTCAGTTCAACTACGCTTCAGGGCAGCCTTACTGGGGAACTGACTCCCGCGGCAACATAATACCCATGGGCACCCGGCGTATGCCGGGCACCAAGACCATGGATGCCAAGCTGGAGAAGTGGTTCCCTCTGGGAGCCAGACTCAGGCTGGGAGCGTACTTCGATGTTCGCAACATCTTTGACTGGCGCAACGTGGTGAATGTTTACAGCAATACGGGTCTCCCTGACGATGATGGTAAACGCCCTGTCTACGAAGAGGCCAACTACCGCAACTACGCAAGCAACGGCTTTGCGGACGAATACGAAAACTGGCAGGCCGATGTCGCTGACTGGGAGCATTACTACGCTCAGAGTCCGGCGATGTTTGGTAGTCCGCGTGAGCTGCGCTTCGGCATCCGTGTGAGCTTTTAGGCCAGAGGAGAAATGACGATGAAAAGAAAAACAATCCTTGTTTTAGCGAGCCTCGTGTTTCTGGCTTTACCCGTTCTTGCCAGAATGGATAGCGACGTTCAGCTTGCACCCCAAAATCAAAACCGTCTCTTGACCGTGGCGACCGACGAGGCGGCCTCCTGGTGGATGATATGGTGGGTAGACGCAGGAAACATCTCTGACTTCACTATCAGTAACACCCTTCAGGGCGGCACCTTTGGCCGTCACCCAGCAGATGAACACGAATACCGCGGCGAGCTAGCCTTGTCGTCAATGTATTCTGGTAATCGAGGCCGTTGTAGCGAGTACCCTAAAGGCTCCGAGCAGTTCTACACCTATGCCTGGGGCCTGTGGGTCGGAAGCCACTACCCGATCGGAGACGAGAAGGTCTTCAACGTCTCCAAGGGTGCCTTTTACTCGGACATCGGCGCTATGGCCGCCCCGGAGATGAAAATCGCAGGCGGCATGCGCGACATCAGCAACCTCGGACTCTACTTCAGTGACATGACCATCCCTGAAGGCTACGGATATGACGGTGAAGGCGGAAGGCTTTTTGCCACCCCCGGAACTACCCCTCTTGACTACCAGGTGCTCTGGCCCTTTACGGATACCACGATCAACAAGTATCGCCGCGCAATACAGATGCCTGATGTCAATCCTGAAAACGGGGACATAATCTCCGAGCAGGATAGCTACGCCTGCGGCGGGGACTGGATTCCGGTCAACGACGCCAGATGCATATGGATACTTCCAACAGGTGCCTACGACTTGCGTGGGCAGGGGCTAAGAATCGAGCAGCGCACCTACGCCTGGAACTACGAGTACAACAACTCCTACATCTTCATCAACTACAAGATCCGCAACATGAACGACTTCCCGCTGGATTCGGTCTACTTCTCCTTCTTCATGGACAACGACATCGGAGAGGGTGGAACCAGTGCAGGTGATGACGGTTTCTGGGACGACATGATCGGGTTCGATCAGGAACTCAACATGGGTTACACCTACGATGCCAACGGCTCGGAGGAAGGCTGGGTTACCCCGGCAGGCTACATAGGTGCTGTTTTCCTCGATACCCCTCTGGATATCGGACTAACAGGCTTCGAGACCTGGCCGAACGGTTATGAGATAGACAACCCGGGGCAGGACAGCCTCAAGTACGCTTACATGGCCCATACGGAGTTTTGGACTTATGATAAGCCTAACGACGTACGCATGCTCATGAACTGCGGCCCCTATTCGCACCTGAAGCCTGGTGAAGAGGTGGAGTTAACCATCGCGGTGATCGTTGCCTACTCTTTTGATGAACTCAAAGAGAAGGCCAAGTCTGCTAAGATTCAGTTCGAGAACGGTTACTTCGGCTACGCACCTCCTCCGAACCCCTCCCTTTCGGTGATTCCCGGCGACAGCGTAGTCTATCTTACCTGGGGCAGTGAACCTGAGCACTATATTGATCCGATGAGCGGTCAGCAGACCTTTGAAGGTTACCGGGTCTACAAGAGTCTTTCAGGGCTCTCAGAGACCTGGCAACTCCTTGGCGACTACGATCTGAAGGATTCGAAAAATCCGGATACGGCCGTTGTCGAACACACATCCGGGCCGAGCAAGGCCAACATCGAGTTCCTTGGGGTATACTACAATGAATTCGCGCCCAAGGAACCAGCCGCCTACGGATTCGAGCCCAACACCTACACCCTCACATTCCAGCAGGACAAGAAGGACACCTCTTACAAGTATTACATCGTCTATGACGTTGCGGCCCAGAACATCCTGACCTACAACCCCGATGCCCTTACAGAAAGTGGTTACTGCGTGCTTGACAAACTCAACGGCATCCCCAAGGCTTTTCCCGCGGCGGTAAAAGCCAAGGGTAAAGTGACCTTTACTCCGGGTCCCGGTGACACGCTGATTCCCAAAGGTACAATCGTCGCCACCGATGCCGACAACCCTGTCTTCGGATACGTGGAGTTCGAGACTACGCAAGGAGGGACGATTGACCCTCCGGGAACCCCGGTGGACGTTAATATCGAGGCAAGGATAGCTGGTACTGTAGGTAACGTCACGGCCGGTCAGATCACCACCATCGTTAAGCCTAGTTTGCCCGGAGTTACGGTAACCAATGCAAACCCGATTACCGGCGGCGTCGACGGCCCCCCCTACTATCCCTACGAGTCCGGAGATATAATCTTTATCGACGGCGGGCAGTACTGCATCTCACACCCCGACTCAGGCGCCTCTGGAGACATCCTTGAACCGATTCACGGCGAGGTCTTCACCATTAACACTTACACCGAAACGCAGCTCGGCGGGCAGGTCGGGGTGCGTCACTACTACGTTGATGAGAACGTTCGCAACGGTCAGATCTACTACTACTCCGTTACATCCTATTCACGTCCGCAGCCTACAGAGGGTGTGGAGTCGCTTGAAGGCGGCAAGACCGGCAAAACCTACTGGGCGGTTCCCCGCTCCAACCCGATGGGCTGGCAGGATGCGATGGTCGGGCCGGTGATTCGTGTTGCCGGCGACGGCAGCGCCCTTGTGAAAGACAGCCTCATCTCCCCGGACGAGATCACAGGCCACGAGTACGAGGTCGGCTTCCGCGCGGTGACCAGGATCGATACCATTATCGAAGGATCGA